>JAIPEK010000110.1 GCA_021737205.1 Desulfarculaceae bacterium | reverse complement strand
GGCGACGAAATTCACAGAAGCGGCAAACGGATCGGGTTTGTCACAAGCTCGGCCATGGTCCCGCTGCAATCCGGAACCACACCCGGCACCGAGGTCCTTTCCTCCCCCGGCGATAAAAAACATTCCGTCGCTCTTGCATTGGTGGATTCAGACACCCTGCCCGGCGACCGGATTCAAGTACGCATCCGGGACCTGTTCACGGACGCCGTGGTCGTCCCCTTCAGCCGAAAACCGGACGCCCGGTTATTCTTTTCTTCCGTTTTATGGGACCACGCCTTCTCTGAAGAGACCGAAACCTTTTCAAAAAGCAGCACCGCAAACCCGATCTCCCATTGATATCAAGGGGCTGTCCGCCTGTTTATCTTTCCCCTTGAACCCGGACTCACCTTGTGACATAATCTTTTTGTACACGTCCTGACGGACGCAACGAATGATGAAAGATCACCATGAAGAGCATAAAGTTCATGAAGATTTTGCTCCAGTTCCTTCATGGCCTTCATGGTAAAAAATGATATTCTTTCATATAAAAAAACACCGTGATGCAGCAGCATCGCAACAAAGAATGAAACATACATGGAACCGCTCCTTGTTTCATGTCTCTTGTTTCAAGTTTCTTGAAAAGGCGGACAATGGAGCACGCAACCTTTTCCAAATTTACAAAAACCTCTGAAAACGCCGCCCGGAAGGCCGGACGCATTCACCTGGACAACCTGGATCAATCCGTCAACGTCCGGGCCAAAAACGCCTCTTTCGATCTTGTCACCGAGTCCGATCTTCAGGCGGAAAAGGAAATTGTCGCATTAATCCGGTCCGAATTTCCCGATCACGGATTTCTGGCGGAAGAGAATACGTATGAAAAGGCAAAAAGCGATTACCATTGGATCATCGATCCTTTGGACGGCACCAACAACTTTGCCTTCGGTATCCCTTTCTTTGCCGTATCCGTGGCATTGTACAAATCAGGAGCCCCTGTTTCCGCCGCGGTTTATCTTCCGTACATGGACGAGATGTTCATTGCCGAATCCGGCATGGGAGCGTATTTCAACGGAAAACAGATCCACAGCCCGAAGGTGGAATCCTTTGAAAAAGCGGTACTCACCACGGGGTTTTACTATGACAGGGGAAAAGCAGTGACTGACAACCTGGAGCGGATCCGGCGTTTTTTTGAGAATCATATCGTGGGCATCCGGCGGACCGGCGCCGCTGCAATGGATTTGTGTTACACAGCCTGCGGCAGGTTCACCGGTTTCTGGGAATTCAGGCTGAGCCCGTGGGATTTTGCAGCAGGACGGCTGATCATTGAAGAAGCCGGGGGCTGCATTACCGATTTTGAAGGGGGCGGATTACCGGCGAAGACTGAAAGCCCGGTACTTGCCGCAGGATGTGAGACCATCCGGCGGCGGATGCAGGACATACTCAACCTATAACCTTTAAATGAGGCATGCAAATGGATTTTAAAGCCCTTCTTGAAACCGCGTGGCGCCTGTTCATAAGCCACATCGTCTCCCTTGTCATTCTCACACTGGTATTTCTCGCCGCCTGTGTCATTACGCTGGGGATTCTCGCCCCGGTGGCATCCGCGGGATACTTTCACTCCATACTGCGGCTTGTCCGGGAGGGAAGAGACCCCAAACCCCAGGATGTATTCTCTCATCTCAGGCTTTTCCTCCCGCTTTTCGCCTTTGGAGTCGTCGTTTTTGTACTGATCGTTATCGGGATGCTGCTTCTGATCCTTCCCGGCGTGCTCTTTTCCCTTGCGGTCTCCTTCTTCTGCCTGTATATGCTGCCGCTGATGACGGACAAGGGGCTCGGCCTTTTCGAGGCCATCCGGGAAAGCTTCAAAGCCGCTACCGCCCGACCTGCCGAACAGATGGTGGTCTTTCTCATATTCGCAGGTATTTCAGCGATAGGCGGTTCGTTTTTCATCGGGGCGCTTTTCACCCAGCCGTTTGCCACACTCTTCCTGATGTCCGTATATGACAGGGAAGTGGACACCGTTACCATTATCAAACCATGAATCGATAAAGCCTGAAGGATTCCAATCCCATGAGCAAAATGAAAGCACTTGTCAAATCGAAACCGGAAAAGGGACTTGATCTCATGGATATCGATCTTCCCGAAGTCGGACAGAGCGATGTCCTGATTAAAATCCGGAAGACCGCCATATGCGGTACCGACATTCATATCTACAACTGGGACGAATGGGCCGCCGCCACCATCCCCGTTCCCATGCACTTGGGGCATGAATTCGTGGGCACCATTGAAAAGGTGGGCAACAATGTCCATGACTTTTCCCCGGGAGACCTGGTGTCCGGAGAAGGTCATCTGGTCTGCGGCCACTGCAGGAACTGCCTGGCCGGACGCCGCCATCTGTGCAAGGACACAAAAGGGGTCGGGGTCAACCGGCCCGGCGCCTTTGCTGAATATCTCTCCATCCCCGTCACCAATGTCTGGTACTGCGACAAGTCCATCCCACCGGATGTGCTGGCCTGCTTTGATCCGCTCGGCAACGCCGCCCACACTGCACTCTCCTTTGACGTGCTGGGCGAGGATGTACTGATCACCGGCGCCGGCCCCATCGGATGCATGGCCGCCATGATCGCCAAACATGCCGGGGCCCGCTACGTGGTCATCACCGATCTCAACCCCTACCGGCTCAAACTGGCGGAAAAATCCGGGGCCGACCTGATCCTTGACGTATCAAAAGAGACCGTGGAAAGCGCCCAGAAGCAACTGGGAATGAAGGAAGGGTTTGATGTGGCCATGGAGATGTCCGGGAGCCCGGCCGCGCTTACCACCATCCTGGACAACATGTGCCACGGGGGAAAAATCGGTCTTCTCGGCATCATGCCGGGCAACACCGAGATAGACTGGAACAAGGTGGTGTTCAATATGCTCACCATCAAAGGAATATACGGAAGGGAGATGTACGAGACCTGGTACAAAATGACCACCATGATCCAGTCCGGACTCGACATCACCCCGATCATCACCCACCGGTTTCCCTTTACCGAATACGAGGAGGCATTCGACATCATGGCATCCGGGAACTCGGGAAAAGTGATCCTGGATTGGGACTAAACAATTTCACGGAGAATCATCATGCCGACGGAAAAACTCGACAAAGCACTGGATACGGAAATCGAACAATTACAGGCCGAGGGAAGGGCCAAAATCCCCGAACGGGTCATTGACGGATACATACCGCCTGCGGGAGATTCCGGGCCGAGATACAGAATCCGCGGAATCGACCGCCCCTTTATCCGGCTCAACTCCAATTCCTATCTTTCCCTGTCCAACAACCCGCAGATGATCGAGGCGGCGGACAGGGCCACAAATGATTTCGGCGTGGGACCCGGCGCTGTCCGTTTCATCGACGGCACGTTCATCCACCACGCCGATCTTGAAGAACGGACGGCCCGGTTTGTCAACAAAAGAGCCGCCAAAATTTTCAATTCCGCCTACACCGCCAACCTGGGGCTCGCCATTGCCGTCAGCAGCAAAAAGACCTGCTGGATAGGCGATTCCCTGAACCACAACAGTATCATCAGGGCCATGCGGATCGCCAATATCCCCAGGGCCAACAAGGGAATCTACAGGCACAACGATATGGACGACCTCAGACGCTGCCTGGACGAGGTGGAAGACGGAATCGAACGGGTCATCGTGGTGTTTGACGGAATTTTCAGCATGCGGGGCGACAACGCGCCCATCCATGAAATCCAGGCCCTGTGCAATGAATACGACAGCCGGTTTCCCGAAGGAGTGATCACGGTGGTGGACGACTCCCACGGCATCGGCGCATACGGGGAGACCGGCAGGGGAACAGCGGAGTACTGCGGAACAAACCCGGACATCATCGTGGGCACCTTCGGAAAGGCGTTCGGGGTGAACGGGGGATTCGTGGCGGCAAGCGAATCCGTGATCGAGGCGGTCCGCCAGAAAGCGGACACCTACATCTACACCAACCCTTTGAGCATGGCGGACTGCGCTGCGGCCCGCAAAGCCCTGGACATATGCGACAGCGACGAGGGAAAAAAGCTTCTGTCCAACCTCAAAGAACGAACGCTGCAGTTCCGGAACGGACTCGAATTCCTGGGCAAGGAATCCATACCCGGCCCCCATCCGGTGGTTCCCATGCTTGTACGGGACACCGGCAAGACCCATGAAACCGTCAGGTATCTCTTTGAAAATGGTGTGCTGGTGGTGGGACTCACGTTCCCGGTGGTTCCCAAAGGGGACGAGACCATCCGGTTCCAGATCAATGCCGCCCATACGGAAAAGGATATAGAAGAAGTACTCGCGCTTCTCGGAAAGGTATAGAGAGGTCGCAGGCAACAGGAGGTCGCATATGGAAAGAGAAGGTTTACTCAAGGACGGGAAAATTCTGGTTGTAGACGATGAGCCCGACATCCTGGAGACCATTGAGGAGCTTCTGGACCAGTATTCTTTGGATACGGCGACCAGTTATGAAGCGGGCGAAAAACTCCTGGGTCACAACACATATGATCTGGCCATTCTCGATATCATGGGGGTCAGGGGATACGATCTTCTCGAGATCGCCCGCGAAAAAGACATTCCGGCCCTGATGCTGACGGCTCACGCCCTGAGTGCGGAAAACCTGAAGAAATCAATACAGAAAGGGGCGGACTCCTATATCCCCAAAGACAAACTGGCGGATATCGCAACCTATGTGGAAGATATACTGAGTTTGAATCGGCGGAAAAAATCGGACCGCAAATCCTGGTTCGCAAGACTCAAACCCTACTTTGACAGAACATTCAGACAGGGGTGGAAAGATGAGGACCGAGACTTCTGGAATGAATTTGACAAAGAGAACGGCATCTCTGACAAAGACGGCGACAAAACGGAGTAACACCCGTGATGCAAACCATGAAACTTGAACGAGAGCCCGCCCTGCTTCCTCTCTCCTCTCTCCTCTCTCCTCTCTCCTCTCTCTTGTTTCTTGTTTCTTGTTTCTTGTCTCCTGTTTCTTGTTTCTTGTCTCCTGTTTCTTGTTTCTTGTCTCCTGTTTCTTGTTTCTTGTCTCCTGTTTCTTGTTTCTTGTCTCAAGTCTCTTGTTTCAAGTCTCTTGTTTCTTGCATGGAATCCTCACAAGGAACTCGGCCCCGCGGTTCTCTTCACCTTCCAGGAAAAGGTCTCCGCCCATGTCCTTTAACAGCACCATAATGCCTGCGAGGCCGACTCCGTGGCTTTTCACCGCATCGTCTATGGAGGCGCCCGAGGTGAAATAAGACTCAAAAACCGCTTTCCGGTCGGACCGGGGAATCCCTTTTCCGTCGTCGCAGACTTTCAGGCACAGGCGGCCGTTCTCCAGGTAACCGGAAATCTCCACCTCTTTTAACCGGTATTTCAGTGCATTGGTCAAAAGATTCCGTAAAATCTGTATGGTTTTGCACTCTTCCAGCCGGAGCGGTTTTTTCCACAAATCCCGATCAAAACCGAGCTTTATGCCCACCGGTTCCACCTTTTCCCGCAAACGTTGAAGCTCCTGAACCTCACCGCTTTTCACCGTATCGGAAAGATCGATGCCGGAAAGATCCATGACTTCCACCAGCACATTGGTGACCACCCTGGCAAGGCAGGTATCCGCGTAATTCATGATTCCCTGGCTGGAACGTGCGATTTCCAGTGCATCGTTCACCAGGCACTGGGAGCTTTTTGCGTTCCGAAGTATTCGCCGGATCACCTTTTCCTGTTTTTCCGTGAGCGTCCCGTAGATATCCTGCCGGGCGAGAAGCGATTGGGCGCCGGCATTGATGACAGAGACCGGAACCTTGATATCATGGATCAGAAGTTCGGTTTTTATCTCGTTTTTCCCCATAAATCCGCCGCATTTAAGATCTTGCAATTTACTGGATTACAGTTATAATCAAATTACTTATGCGAGTTTAACAGCTGTCTGATTGCCTATGTTATACGAATATTCCACCCGATTGTAAAGTCTTTTGGAGGCTTTTTATGCTGAAAAACGAAACGGTGCGCCAAACGGTCCAACAGAAACTTTATGAACTTGAAACGATCTTTACGGAAGCTGCCGTTCCCATGTTCGTCGTGGACAAAAATCACAAAATTTCCCATTTCAACCGGGCCTGTGAAATACTCACCGGTTTTGCCGCAGATGAAATGATCGGCACCGACAACCAGTGGAAAGCGTTTTATTCAAATAAAAGGCCGGTCCTGGCCGATTTGATTGTTGACAACGCCTCGGAAGCACAAATCGCGGGATATTACGGAACCAAATTGAGTGCCCCTGCATATGAAAACGGCGGGTACACGGCGGAGGACTACTTTCCGGACCTGGGGGAGGAAGGAAAATGGCTCTATTTCACCGCCGCCCCCGTAAAGGACAAACACGGCACCACCATTGCAGCGGTAGAGACCCTCCAGGACATCTCCGAGAAGAAAAAAGCCGCCCGGCGGATGAGAGAATCGGAACGGCATTACCGAATGCTGTTGGAATTCGTCCCCTATCCCATTGTGGTGTATGACCGGGAAGGCAAAGTTTCCTATATCAATCCGGCTTTCACCCGGACCTTCGGCTGGTCCCTCGATGAAATTTTCGGGAAACTGGTTCCTTTTGTCCCACAGGACCTGGACCAGGAAACCCGGGATCTTATCAAACGGTTTTACAGGGAACGATCCCTGAAACGATACGAGACACGCCGGTTGGCAAAAGACGGCACCGTGCTGGACGTGGTGATGTGGGCCACCGCCTTTTCCAGGTACGACCTGGACCCGGATGAAATTTTCGTGCTGCTGAGGGATATCACCGAAGAAAAGCGTATAGCCGCCCATAACAGGACCATCATGAGGATCAGCATTGCACTTCACGAGCATCCCGATCTCGAAAGCCTCATGGATTACATCTCCAGTGAAGTCAAACAACTTCTGGACACCGAAGGAGCGCTTGTTCTCCTGTATGATGAAATCAAGGAAGACATCTTTTTCCTCGGGGCCTCGTATGATGATTCGGACACGGAAGAACGGGTAAGAGAAGCCCGTTTTTCCCTGGATCAGGTTCTTGCCGGCAAAGTAATCAAAACCGGCAAACCTGCGATAGACAACCGGGCCGACCAGCAGCCCCAATACCGTGAAAGGGACCGCATTCTCGGATATACCACCCGGAGGCTGGCCGTGGTGCCCATCAAAAGCGAAGGCCGGATTATCGGCGCCCTTTGCGGCATTAACAAAAAAATGGGCCGGTTTGATGACAAC
>JAIPEK010000109.1 GCA_021737205.1 Desulfarculaceae bacterium | reverse complement strand
GCACTGATGCTGCACTCCGATATCGAACACCTGGCCGGGAACCTGGCCGGTATTTTCATATTCGGGACCGCCCTTTTCCAGACAGCCGGTTTCGGCACAGGATCCCTGATTCTGCTCTTTTCCGGATTTTTCGGCAACATCCTCAACGCATGGTGTTTCAAAGCCGTGCACCTGTCCATCGGCGCATCCACCAGTGTCATGGGGGCGGCAGGGGCGTTGACCGCTTTTCAGGCGGTCCGGCGGAGAAACCTGCATGGCCTGAACGCCCGGACCCTGGTTCCCGTGGCTGCTGGGCTCGCCATCCTCGGCATGCTCAGCGGCGGAGAGAACACGGATGTCTCCGCCCATCTTTTCGGGTTTCTCTGCGGGGGTCTCATCGGGCTTGTCTACTTCTCCGTTCAAGGCAGTCCCCAACCATCCGTTTCCAAGGAACGCTTTCGCCTGGGCGTCTGCGCCGCCGCCATGGCCGCGTCATGGATGAAACTGATATGAATTTCCCGATTCCTTGCCAAATTAAAACTTGTACCCCTTCTTCATTCATATTATGATGAACCGTATCATTTGACTCACCTTTTAATGCAAGTTAAATTGTTTCACTTATGACGTTTTCACGGTATACTTCATTTCGGATTCTTCTGATCGGCATGATACTCATCGGATGCGTTGTCGAAAGTTCTGCAGCACAGCATTCTCCGGTACAATCGGCTGCCGAGATCAACTATCCTCCCTTTTCCCTTGTGGACGAAGACGGCAAGGCGAACGGTTTTGCCGTGGAACTGATGCAGGCCGCCCTCGGCAAAATGGGCCGGGAGGTCACGTTCCGGACCGGTCCATGGAAAGAGGTCAAAGGATGGCTGGAAAAAGGGGAGATCCAGGCCCTGCCGCTTGTCGGCCGCACCCCGGAACGCGAACCCCTGTTCGATTTCACCTTTCCGTACATGTCGCTGCACGGCGCGATCGTGGTGCGGGAAGGCACCACCGGTCTCCGGGATCTGGAAGATCTCAAGGGCCGGCAGGTGGCCGTGATGAAAGGGGACAATGCAGAGGAATTTCTTCTGCGGGAGGACCGGGGGATTGATGTACAATCCGTGGCCACCTTTAAAAAAGCTCTCGAGGATCTGTCAAAGGGGATGTATGACGCGGTCTTTATCCAGCGCCTGGTGGCTATCCGCCTGATCCGGGAGCATTCGATCGAAGGTCTCAGGGTGATGGAAAAGCCGGTGGAAGAATTTCAACAGGACTGGTGTTTCGCTGTCAAGGAGGGGGACCGGGAGACCCTGGCGCTTTTGAACGAGGGCCTCTCCCTGGTCATGGCCGACGGGACCTTCCGCCATCTTCACGCCAAGTGGTTCGCCGCACTGGAGCTTCCCAAGGACAGACGAATTATTATCGGAGGCGACCGGAACTATCCTCCGTTCGAATATCTGGACGAAAAAGGCCGTCCAACAGGATTCAACGTGGCCGTTACCCGGGCAATAGCCCGGGAGCTCGACCTTGATATCAAAATCCGGCTCGGCCCCTGGTCAAGAATCCGGCAGGCCCTTGCCGACGGGGAGATTGATGCGATCCAGGGGATGCTGTACTCCGCCGAACGCGATCTCACCTTTGATTTCACCCAGGCATATACGGTCAACCATTATGTGGCCGCAACCCGGAAGGAAGAAGGCCCTGCCCCGGCTTCTGCCGAAGAACTTCAAGGAAAACGGATCGTGGTGCAGAAAGGGGATATCATGCATGACTTCGCCTTGAAAAACGGGCTGGGCAAGTATACAACAGCTGTCGCATCCCAGGAGGATGCATTGCGCGAACTGGCCGAAGGACGGTACGACTGCGCCTTGATTGCCCGTCTTACCGCTTTGTACTGGATAGACCGGCACGGGTGGGACAACCTGTCAGTCGCCCGTGATCCCCTCCTGTCTCCTGGATACGGCTACGCCGTACCAAACAATCGGAAAGCCCTGCTTGCCCAGCTGAGTGAAGGACTCAAAATCATTGAACAAACAGGGGAGTATCGGCGGATCTATGAAAAGTGGCTAGGGGTTTACAAAGACAGGGATTTTGGAGCACTCGAATTTCTTAAATATGCGGCCATGATTATCCTGCCTTTGCTGCTGCTTGCCGCAGGATTCCTCCTCTGGTCCTGGTCGCTTCGCAGGCAGGTAAGAGAACGCACCGAAGAACTGAGAAAAAGCGAAAATCTGCTTCAGCGGGTATTTGAAATTCTGCCCATCGGTCTCTGGTTTGCCGACCGAAACGGCAACCTTTTCAGGGGGAACCCGGCCGGAATCCGGATCTGGGAGGGAAAGCCCCATGCAGGCTCAAAAGAGTACGGTGTATTCAAAGCCCGCCGCCTGCCTTCTCGAGAAGAGGTACAGCCCGACGACCGGGCCCTTCTCCATACCCTGAGAGACGGTGCGACCATAACGGACGAGTTGCTTGAAATCGACACCCCGGACGGATCCACCAAAACCATACTCAACTATACGGCACCGGTCCTGGACAGCAAGGGAGAGATTGAAGCCGCCGTAATCGCCAACCTCGATGTGACCGACCTGATAAAGACGGAACAGGCTTTGGTTGCCTCCGAAATCCGGCACCGGACCTTGATCGACACCATTGTGGACCTGATCTGGCTCAAAGACGAAAACGGGGCGTATTTGAGCTGCAACCCCACTTTTGAAAGCTTTTTCGGCGCAAAAGAATCCGAGATCAAAGGAAAAACAGACTATGATTTTGTGGACAAAGAGCTTGCCGATTTCTTTCGCAGACATGACAAAAAAGCAATGGAGGCCGGCCGGCCCAGTATAAACGAGGAATCTCTCACATTTGCCGAGGACGGATACCAGGGCGTATTTGAAACCATCAAAACCCCGGTGCATGATACCGGCGGCAGCCTAATCGGTATTCTCGGCGTCGCCAGGGATATTACGGGTCGAAAAAATGCGGAACAGGAAAAAATCGAACTGGAGAGAAAGCTGAGCCAGACCCGGAAAATGGAGACCATCGGCACACTTGCCGGGGGGATCGCCCATGATTTCAACAACATCCTCACCTCGATCATGGGATACACACAACTTTGCATGAGCGAAGTCGAAGAAAACACGGCCATGCATGAAGACCTCTCACAGATCCTGAAAGCGGGAAACCGCGCCAGTGATCTGGTCAGGCAGATTCTGGCCGTCAGCAGGAAAGATGAGCAGGAGATCGTCCCTATCCAGCTGACACCATTGATCAAGGAAGCATTGAAAATGATGCGATCCACCCTGCCCTCCTCCATCACCCTCAAGGAGAGTATTCCGGAAATATCTCCGGTGGTCAAGGCGGATGCCACCAAACTGCACCAGGTGATCGTGAATCTTGCCACCAACGCCATGCATGCCATGACCGATTCCACCGGAACCCTGGAAATTATGGTCGACACGGTTACCTTTGATGAACACATTCGAACCCGGTATCCGGATATGACTCCGGGAAAATTTGTCCGCATTTCCGTGAGTGATACCGGATGCGGAATCCGAAAAGACCATCTGGACCGGATTTTCGAACCCTATTTTACCACCAGAGAAAAAGAGGAGGGGACCGGACTCGGCCTTTCCGTGGTACACGGGATCGTGAAATCCCACGGCGGACACATCACCGTATACAGCGAACCGGAAAGGGGAACCGCCTTCCACGTTTATCTGCCGGAAACCCGGGAATCTTCGGGGGAAAAGACGGAAAAGAAGCAGGGCCCCCTGCCGAAAGGAGTCGAACACATCCTTCTTATTGATGATGAAGAACAGATTGTGGACATACATCGCCGGCTTCTCGAAAATCAGGGATATACGGTAACCGTTCAGACCAAAAGCCTCAACGCACTGGAACTGTTCCGCACGTCACCTGAAAAGTTCGATATCGTGGTCACGGACATGACAATGCCGGAAATGACCGGGGACAAAATCGCCCGGGAAATCAAGCAGATACGGCCCGCCATTCCGGTCCTGCTCTGCACGGGATACAATGAAAGAATAAACGGACAGGAACAGAACCCGGACTTTGACGAATTCCTGATGAAACCCATTGACAAGGCAACGTTTGTCATAACCGTACGCCGGCTGCTGGACAGCCCGTGATTTCCTCCGGTGAAAAGGTATACCGGACGGCACATGCCGTTATTTCAGACCCGGTCCGCTTCAACCGATTCGCAACTCCCGTGACCGACACTGGCGCGGACATGCACCGCCAGTTTCTCCACCAGCGGATTGTCCGAATCCGCTTTTTTATGAAGGGAGATAGACGCCTCCGGCAGGCCGGGGAAGCCTTCCCGGCTCTTGACAATCCTGGCATACCGGGGTACCGAGTTCAACCCCACGGGCGCCACGGCAAGACCGGACCGGACAGCCGCCAGGATACCGGAAATGCTGGGGCTCATATAGGCGATATGGAACGGTCGGCCGATCCTTTCCAGGGCCTGGACCGCCCATTTCCGGTACATGCAGTCATGCCCGTAAACCGCCAGCGGAACCGACCCCTGTGCAAGCGCATCTTCATCCATGCCCGTCACCCAGACCACGGGTTCGGCCAGAACCTCCTCCCCCACGGCATCCAGGGCCGTGCAAAGCGCCAGATCGAGCTTGTCCTGCAAAAGATCCGCGTACAGCTGCACACTCGGCATACAGATCACATCCACCCGGATATCCGGATACTCCTCGGCAAATCCGGCCAGAATGTCAGGGACAAAAAGGGACGCGTAATCTTCAGTTGCACCGAACCGGACCTTTCCTTTCAGTTCCGACCGGGTGATCGCAGTAGCGGCGGTTTCATGGGCTTTGAGGATTTTCCGGGCATGGTCGAGCAAAAGCTCGCCCATGGGGCTCAAGCGTATCCGCTTTCCGTTACTGTCAAAAAGGGGGCTTCCCACGATTTCCGTCAACCGCTTCATCTGCATGCTGACAGCGGACTGGGACCGGTTAATCCGTTTTCCCGCCGTGGTAAAATTTTTTGTTTCCGCCACCGTCACAAAGGTTTCCAGAAGTTCCACAGGCAAATGCATGGTTTTCATCTAGTAATTTGATGGTTTTCATTATATTTTTTCATTTTTACATTTGTTTTATTTATAGTATTGTATACCACAAGTCAAATCATTTCAAAAGGAGATTGAAAGAATGGACACCGGAAAACAAATCATGGAAACCGCTCTGAATCACGGGGCGGATCTGGCGGGAATCGCAAGTGTAAAAGAACTGAAGACCTCGGCATCCCATCTGATCTACCCGCGGATGGAAGATTATCGCGGGGTCGGCACCGTGCGGAAAGAAGAGGCACTGCCGGCGGATCAACTGTTCAACTGGCCGGAAACGGCAAAATCGGCCCTGGTGATCGCCGTTTCCCACCCGGAAGACCACCCCGAGCTTGACTGGTGGGACGGGAAAGGAACGCCCGGGAACCGGATATTGATGGGCATCATCAAAAAAGTCGCACCGGAGATTGAAGAGCACCTGTCCGTGAACACGCACAAACTTCACTATTATGTGGAAAAAGGGGGCGTTTTTCTCAAGGATGCCGCAGCCCTGGCCGGTCTGGGCACAATCGGAAAGGGCAACATGCTGGTGACCCCTCAATTCGGTCCGAGAGTCCGGTTAAGGGCGCTTTTCCTTGATACGGAACTCGAGCCGACAGGGCCCGTGGATTTCGACCCCTGCGAGGACTGCAAAGTATACTGCAGAAAGGTCTGCCCGGAGCATGCAATGGATGAACCCGCCCCGGCTTTCCGGTCAATGGAGGCGGAGTTCGAGCTGCCGGCCCGGGACGGCTCCTATGACCGGGGCCTTTGCAACACGAGAATGGAAAAGGACATTTCCGAAAGCAACTCGGATGAATCCGACGGCGACTCACGGGTCAAATACTGCCGGAAATGCGAGTTTGTCTGCCCGGCCGGGGAATAGACAGGCGCCGGAGCAAGGAGACGGAATCCATGCCGGAAAAATTGAAGATACGCACGGCAGGGCGGGAAGATGCCGGCCGGTTGGTTGAATTCAATAAAAAAATGGCAAGGGAGACCCAGGGAGAAGGAATCTCCCCATGACGTTCTGACAGCCGGAGTGAATGGCGTCTTTCAGGATTCAGGACGGGGATTCTATCTGGTTGCCGCCGCCGGCGCAACATTGGTGGGCTGCCTTAGGCTCGGCTGTTACCGGTCTATCCCGCCCATGCAGAGATACTTGATTTCAAGGTAATCATCCAGTCCGTACCTGGACCCTTCTCTTCCGTTCCCTGATTCTTTCATACCGCCGAACGGGGCGGCCTCGTTCGAGATGATCCCCTCGTTGATTCCGACGATCCCGTACTCCAGTTCTTCGGCCACACGCCAGACCCGGCCGATGTCCCTGGAATAGAAATAGGCGGCAAGGCCGAATTCGGTGTCATTGGCCATCTGAACGGCCTCTTCTTCGGTATTAAAACGGAATACGGGGGCCACCGGCCCGAAAATTTCCTCGCTGAACACCCGCATGTCCCGGTGCACGTCCACGAGAACGGTGGGCTCGTAAAAACATCCGCCCAAAGAGGACCTCGTGCCGCCGGTCAGGACCTTTGCCCCCTTGGTTTTCGCATCTTCCACCATTTCCTCCACCCCGGATACGGCACTGCTGTCGATGAGCGGCCCGACCTGCACATTTTCCTGCATGCCGTTGCCCACTTTGAGACGTTCAACGGCACGGGCAAGTTTTCCGGTGAACTCTTCATACACCCCGGACTGTACCAGAAGACGATTGGAACAGACACAGGTCTGCCCGGCATTTCTGTATTTACTGGCCATGGCGCCGGCCACCGCCTCGTCCGGATCCGCATCATCAAACACGATAAACGGGGCGTTGCCCCCCAGCTCCATGGAGGTTTTCTTCACTGTATCCGCACAAGCCTTGATCAATTCCTTACCCACCTCGGTGGAGCCCGTGAACGTCAGCTTGCGGACTTTCGGGCTGGAGCAGAGTTCGGAACCGATGGCACGGGTGGAGCCGGCCACCACGTTGATCACACCGGCCGGGATGCCCGCCCTGTCTGCAAGCTCGGCAAGCGCCAGCGCAGAAAACGGGGTACTGCCGGCAGGCTTGCAGACCACCGTACACCCGGCCGCCAGTGCCGGGGCGATTTTCCGGGTCAGCATGGCATTGGGAAAATTCCAGGGGGTGATACACGCTGCAACTCCCACGGGTTGCTTGATACAGACAATCCGTTTGTCTTCTGAAGGCTGGGGGATGGTGTCCCCGTAAATGCGTTTT
>JAIPEK010000108.1 GCA_021737205.1 Desulfarculaceae bacterium | reverse complement strand
GGCGAGTTGCTCCATTGAACTGTTTTTTTGAATCATGGTCATCAGCCGGTTATACGTGGAGGCCTGCAGGGGAATATCCCGGATTTCCAAGCCGCCGTCCCCCCATTTTTCCCTGTACCTTCTCAATCGGTCCCCCAGATCGAGAAACCGCCGGATATGAGTTTTCAGTACCTCCATGGGGCAGGGCTTGGTCAAGTAGGCCCCTGCGATCCCTTCGGCCACGAGTTTAACCATACTCTGCCGTTCCGTATACCCGCTGAACACCACCCGGATGATTCCGGGTTTCCGTTGCTTGACCTCGGAGAGGAACTCATACCCGTTGGTCCCGGTCATCCGGATATCCGTTATCACCAGATCCAGGGGAACGGAATCCACGTATGAAAGCGCCTCCTTCCCGTCGGAAGCCAGCAGCAGGGTGAAAGGCTCCTCTCTCAAGGCCCGTTTGAACGACCTTGTCAATGCAGGATCCTCGTCCACGATCAGGACCGTATGACTTTCAGAACTACCCGGATTCATGATCTTCATCCTCGTGTACCCGTTCACGGTTTACAGTTATCGGTTCACGGCCTAAAAAAACAGAGATTAGATTAATTCAAGAGTTGAAGTCAATATCTAAAATACTTCAATCGTTGCATAGTTCATTGAAAAAACTGTGAACTGTGATCCGACAACCGTGAACGGTTACATCCTCGTTATGCTCTTGTCTCTTGTCAGTTGCAGCTCGTAGCCATTCACTTGTCACTTGCCTCCTGTCCCCTCTCCCCTGTCTCTTGCCTCTTGTGTCTTGTGTCTTGTCTCTTGCTCCTTGTCCCCGGGCAGGCAAATACGGAAACAGGCACCGCCCCCTTCCGGGCTGTCCACTGTAAGCGTCCCGCCGTGGCGGTTTACGATGATGTCGTAGGAAATGTTCAGCCCGAGTCCGGTTCCTTTTCCCACCGGTTTTGTGGTAAAAAACGGATCGAATATTTTATCCATGACGTCCTCGGGTATTCCGGGGCCGGTATCAGATATCAGACAGCACACCATTTCCTGATCCTCCCATGTTTCAATGGTGATCCTCCCCCTTTCCTTTTCACCTGCCTCTTTGATGGCCTGGGCTGCATTGACGATGATGTTCAGAAACACCTGGTTGATCTCGTCGGGTCTTACCATCACCGGGCGAACCCCGGAAAAGCGGGTTTGAACGTCCGCTACATATTTGATTTCGTTTCGGGCGACTTCCAGGGTGGTTTGAATACTCTCCTCGATCCGTACCGCGGAGAGCCGGTCCGACTGGTCCACCCGTGAAAAGTCCTTCAGCGTACTCACAATGTCCGTCACCCGGGAAAGCCCCTCCAGGTTGTCCGGCACCAGCGAATCCATATCCTCCAGAATATAGTCCATATCATACTTTTCCCTGAGCCCGTCCACAATCTCCCTGTCCAGTTCTTTCTCGTACTCGTCGATCAGGCTCCGGATGGACTTCAGATACCCTTCGAGGATCTCAAAATTGCTGTAGACATAGCTGATCGGCGTGTTAAGTTCATGGGCCACCCCTGCTGCGAGCTGTCCGATGCTGGAAAGCTTCTCCTGCCGGATCAGGATGGACTGGTCCTGGCGGATCCGGGTATTCGCCCGCTCGAGCTCTTCTGTTTTTTTCTTCAGATCCGCCTCCCGTTGCAGAAGCCGCGAGTGCATCTGCTCGAACTGTTGCCTGAAATCCTTGAGTTCCTTGAGCCAGAACCGATAGGATTCGATTTCCGGCGCCCGGCCCCTTCCCCAGTGGTCGGCCATTTCGCCGAGGATATGAAGCGGTTTGATGATCCATCTGTGCATCAACGCCAGAACGGCCGCTATAACCAAACCCGCCAGGCAGACTCGAAATAGCACCAGCCGGATCACCAGCGACCGGTTGGCCTCTTTCTGGAAGTGGTCATCAATGGTGAGTGAAATCCGGTAATCCGGGGGAATAAACTCCGCTGCACGGGTAATGCCTTCAACCTCTCCGCCGGCCTCGGCCACTGTCTGCTCGTTTTTCCGGATCGACACCTGCATGGGGAACCCGTCGTCCTTTTGATAATCAAGGCTTTCCACCATTCGCCTTGCCGGCAGAATGCATCCGAAAAATCCCTTCAGTTGATGGTTGTATGCCACAGGCGCCAGAATTTTCAGATAAAACGCTCCTTCATGCTCGACCAGTTCGGAAAATACGGATTCCGAAAATTCGGCCAAACTGCCCGGGAGATCCTTTTGCTCCATTCCAAAAACCGGTGCATCCCGTGTGGAATAGATCAGATTCCCCTGCCGGTTCAGCAGCACAAACTGCTGTTTCTTTCCTAAAATACGAAGTGTATCCATGAAAGATTTCACAACCGGGCGGGTGGAGTCCGGATACCGGGCGCCCAGACGGATCAGGGGGAATTCTGCATAATCCTCCACAAGACGCTCTCTTGTCTCTATGTAATCCAGCAGCATTGAACGGATATGGTGGATCTGCCTTTGCATAAACCTTTCCTGTTCCGCATCAAAAGTTCTGTCCACTGTATAGTACACGGTGACTGCGGTCAAAACCGTAATGAGAACGAATACGGAGGCAATAAACGTTGTAATCAGTGTTGTTAATCTCAAACTTTTCCCAGCCCTCCTGTCATTTACCTACTCCCCGGACTTCAGTATACAATAAAACACTTTGCCGTCAATGAGGAAACCCAAAAAATCCCCGGACAATCGAATGAGATAACCGGCCTGTCCTTCTTTTCTACTGCTTTCCGGAATAAACAGCGGCTTTTGAATGGACACATGCGCCAAAGAAATGGTAGGATCTTCTCAACAGCATTCAAAAAAAGGACAAAAACTGAGCGGATGAACGAAAACAGATCATTTGAAGAACCCTACTTATATTATTTGACCCGCCTCGAGAACCTTTCCTTTGAGACGGCGCCCGCCGTTCCGGGGATCACGTATACCGGTAGCGACCTGAACGTACCCTTTTTCGGCAGGAGATATGCGGTCTCCGCCCGGGGCATACGGGACGCGGAGGGCACTCGGCCGGACTTTGACATCTGTGTGATCCTGTGCAGATACCTTTTGATGTGCAGTATCTCTCCTGCTGACCGGGAAGAATGGAGGTCCTTTCGGGACCTGAAGGACTCCGGCCCCCTGACGGTCTACTTTGCCCATGAAGTTGAATCGGCTGTTGCGGCCCGTTTCACCGGACAAAAACAGGCCCTTGCCCGGGCGGCGGCCGCACTCGGCGGCCGGGACACCGATATCCGGGCCGACTACGACATTGCCTCGGAAATTGAAGCCCTGCCGAATCTTCCGGTCTGTCTGCTGTTCAATGACGCTGACGAGGAATTCGGTGCAGTCTGCAAGGTTCTGTTCAGGCCGGACGTGGAAAACCGGCTGGATGCCGAAACCATTGCCATACTCGGTCGGCGGTTGTTTATGCACCTTGCTGTGGAAGGGGGAAAAGAGCAGCGCGTGCCGAAGGAGACATAGCAGCGGTTTGAAACTCCTGATTCCCTATTTCAAAAAGCACATATGGCATATTATCGGCGGAGTTCTCTGTATGATTGTCGTGGACGGCCTGCAGCTGGTCATCCCGGAGATCATCAAACGGTCCGTGGATATGCTGGAGAGCGGCAGCCCCGATGCATCCGTATTTGCACAACAGGCATTTTTGATCATCATTCTCGGGGCACTGATGATGGCCATACGTTATGCATGGCGGGTGCTGCTCATGGGAAGCGCCCGCCATTTGGAAAAAGGATTGAGAGAAGAGCTTTTCCACCGGATCATCCATCTGGACCCGACCTTTTACGACGGTGTCAAAACCGGTGACATCATGGCCCGCGCCACCAGCGACATCAACCATATCCGGATGGCCTTCGGACTCGGAATTGTGGCCATCATTGATGCATTTCTTCTCGGCGGCGCCACCATCGCAGTAATGATGTGGATGAACGTCAAGCTTACCCTGCTGGCCCTCGTCCCGATGCCGTTTCTCATTGTCAGCACCAAAATCCTGGGAAGGAAAATGCATGAGTACCACAACACGGCACAGGAATCCTTTTCAGCCCTTACCGAGCTTGTGCGGGAAAGTTTTTTCGGCATCCGGGTGGTCAAAGTTTTCAATTTTGAGCCCCTGGTGGGTGAAAAAGTCACCCGGGTCGCCACCGAGTACTTTGGTCGAAACCTGAAGCGGGCAATCCTTACCTCGTTTTTCAAACCCCTGATGACCTTTTTTTTCAACTCTTCCACCTTTATTATCATCTTTTACGGCGGCTATCTCGTGACCCGGGAGACTGTCTCTGCCGGGGAGCTGGTGGCTTTCGTCCAGTACATGGGAGTTCTGGCATGGCCCATGATCGCGCTCGGCTGGATGACCAACCTTTTCCAGCGGGGGCTTGCCTCCCTCAAGCGGGTCCGGAAAATCATCGAAACCGAGCCCTCTGTCCGGTCCCTTCCGGACGCGGTTCCGCCGGATCCTGGGGCAGGTGATATCGAAATTTCCAATGTGGTGTTTGCATACAACTTTGGCCCACCGGTTCTCGATCAGGTGTCCATGAGGATCGGAAAAGGCGGGTTCACCGGCATCAGCGGCCCGCCCGGCAGCGGCAAGACTTCACTGATTCAGCTTATTCCCAGGCTCTACGACCCACGGAGCGGCCATATATCCATTGCCGGCAGGGATATCCGGCAAACTGATCTGAACTCCCTGCGCGGAAAAATCGGATTCATGCCCCAGGAAAGCTTTATCTTCTCCGGGTCCATACGGGAAAATATTGTCATGGGCCAGACGGTTTCCGAACAAACCCTTTCGGAAATTATCCACGCGACCGTTCTGGCAGACATACTCGAGGCCATGCCGGACGGTCTTGAAACCGTGGTCGGAGAAAGAGGCGTCACCCTGTCCGGCGGCCAGAAACAGCGGATTGCACTGGCCAGAACCCTGGTCACCCCGAAAGACATCATTCTTCTGGACGACCCGGTCAGCCAGATGGACACGGACACCGCATCTTCGGTCATGGAAGGAGTCAAACGCCTCAGGGGGGATGCCACACTTGTGATGATCTCGCACCGGATTGCCGCCTTACCCTTCTGCGACACCATATTTATCATGAACAAAGGACGGATCGAAAACCGGGGCACCCATCAATCACTGATGAAAACCAGCCCGTTCTACCGCAATTCCTACACCGCACAGATGTTCGAGGACAGAGATGGCACCGCAGACTGATCATGAAGAACGGGAGATCAAACTTTCCGATATCACCCTGATCAAGGGAATATGGCCCTTTATCCGGCCCTACTTCTGGATGCTTTGCATATCGGTTCTGCTGGTGTTTCTTGTCACCTTCCTCGAGCTTCTGATCCCGATCCTCACCCAGAAAGCAATTGACGGATTCATACTTCCGCAAAGCGGTGCAGGTACCGACCTTTGGGGAATTGAAATCGAGTCTTTCAAACTGTTTGCCGTGATCTTTTTCACCGTGGTTCTGGTATCGCTTATCACCGATTTCGCCCAGACCGTTTTCATGGAATACACCGGACAGAAAATCATTCTTTATCTAAGATGTTCCCTGTTCCGCCACATGTCGCTTTTACCGGTAGCATACTTTGACGAGTTTTCATCCGGTCGGCTCGTCAGCCGGGTAGCCGGGGATGTGGAGAACATGAATGAAATGTTCTCCAGCATTCTCGTATTCGTGTTCCGGGATCTTGTTCTGATGATCGGCATTCTTGCGGTCATGTTCTCAATGAACGCGACAATGGCGCTTCATATTTCAGCGGTGGTCCCTTTTATCCTGATCGGGATCCTCTTTTTTTCCAAAATCTCCAGGAAGGTCTTCCGCACCCTCCGGCAGAAGATCGGAGAGATCAACCATGTGTTCTCCGAAACCATGGCCGGGATCAAAATCATCCAGACCACGGCCGGAGTGGATCTGTTTTTGCGCAAATTCGGCAAAATCAACACGGACCACCTCATGGCCGGGCTTTTCCAGATCCGGATATTCGCCGTTTTCATGCCGTTCATCGGTTTTTTGAGCACACTGGGCACAGGGATCATCATCTGGACCGGGGGTGCGGAAATCGTGCAGGAGGAAATCACCATCGGTGTCCTTGTGGCGTTTCTCTCCTACATCAAAATGTTTTTCCGCCCGGTACGGGACCTTTCCGAAAAATTCAACCTTCTGCAGAACGCCCTTGCATCCGGTGAGCGGATTGTCTCGGTTTTGAACCGAAAGCCTTTTCAAGACCGGCTCTCGGAATCGGATCACCGCATCGGAAAAATTGAACGGATCGAATTTGATCACATTTGTTTTTCCTACAAACCGGAGGAAGAGGTCCTGACAAATATCTCCTTTTCGGTACGCAGGGGACAGTCCATCGGCATCGCCGGCCACACCGGTTCAGGCAAAAGCTCGCTGATCAACCTGATCACGGGCTTCTACCGGCCGGATTCGGGCACAATTACGATCAACGGGGAAGAATACGAGAACCTGAGCATCAAAAACATCCGGGACAGGACCGCACTTGTGATGCAGGACCCGGTGCTGTTTTCCACCAGTGTGCGGGACAATATCCGGCCGCCGGATTCCACCATGGACGATACGGAACTTGAACAAATCCTTGAAAAAGCCAACTGCGGCTTTCTCTTTGAACGGCACCAGGGGATAGATACCATGGTCCGGGAAGGAGGGCGGCCGTTTTCCAGCGGAGAAAAACAGCTTTTGTGCATCGCGCGGGCGTTCGCCTTCAATCCGGATCTCATCATATTCGACGAGGCCACCTCGTACATGGACACGGTTTCCGAGCAGAAAGTCCATCAGGCCATGCAGCGGCTCATGGCGGGAAGAATCTCCATTATCATCGCCCACAGGCTCAACACCGTCAGAGACTGCGACAGCATCCTTCTTCTGAAGAAAGGAACAATAAAGGAGTCCGGCTCCCACAAAACATTGATGGAAAAGAAGGGGGAATACTACCACCTTCTTTTCCAGATGCAGTAAAGACAAGAAACTAGAGACAAGAGACTGGAAACAAGAGGTTAGAGATTAGAGGTTAGAGGTTAGAGGTTAGAGATTAGAGATTAGAGATTAGAGGTTAGAGATTAGAGATTAGAGGCAGGAAGCAGGAAAACGAGGAGGTTTTATGAGCAACAGACTGATACATGAAAAAAGCCCTTATCTTCTTCAGCATGCAAAGAACCCGGTGCAATGGCATCCATGGGATGAAGAGGCGTTCCGGCTTGCCAAAGACAACGATCTGCCGATATTCCTGTCAGTGGGATATTCCACCTGTCACTGGTGTCACGTGATGGAAAACGAATCCTTTGAAGATGATCAGGTGGCCGACATCCTTAACCGCCAATTTGTGCCGGTCAAGGTGGACC
>JAIPEK010000001.1 GCA_021737205.1 Desulfarculaceae bacterium | reverse complement strand
AGCGGGGTCCGGGTGATTGCGGTTGTCCAGCCGTGTTCGGCTCCAAGGCCTCCGAAGGAGATGTCGGCATATTCGGCTGAAAAATCCTCACAGAAAGAACAGGCTGTGCGCTTGATCTGCTGCATCTCTTCGAGCGGTACCTCTCTTTGTTCTCCGGTGGAAAGGCTGAAAAGGAAGTTTTCCTTTATATTGATTTTTTCCACATCCTCCATGCGGAAATTGAACTTCTCTTCGATCTGTTTGATCCTGTCGCCGGTAAAAATATAGTTGCCGGAGCAGAACAGCCCGAAACAGAACTGGATGGTGTCCGAGGGTACCACCCCGAGAACCTGCATTTTGCGGATCGTTTTGATCTGGCAGGGAGTTCCGACAAAAGCGATCTTTTCGATCCCTTCCTTTCTCAATTCCTTGAGCGCCTTCACGGACGGGGAAAAGGTGGAGTAGGTGTCGGCAAACGCCGGCATCCCCTGGGAATGGTCAAAGTGAGAGCCGGCCGAGTCCATGATTTCCTCGCGGGTGGTGGCGAGCCAGGGAGTTCTTCCTTTCTCGGTCGTTTTGGAGACCACGGCGCCGTTGATCCGTCCCGTATCAAAAAGATGGAGCAGCATGGCGGTCACTGCCCCCCCGTCGGTTCCGTTTTCCCGTATGATCAGGTCTTTTGCCCGGGCCACCGAAGTGCTGATGATCCGTCCGGCCGGAGAACTCCACTCGGCTTTTTTTCTGATTTCTTCATCCAGTTCATGGGTTTCAGGGCAGATCATGTAGCAGATTCCGCATTCGATACATTTCTCGATATCCTTGTAGAAGGGCTTGCCTTCCTCGTCAAGCGCGAGCGCCCCGTAATTGATGGCGGAGCAGAAAGTGACGCATCCGCCGCACTTGTGGCATCTTTCCTTTTTCCGGATTTCCTGTATCAGGTTGAAAAAGGTTTTCATAGCTCCCCTCCTTCCTTGGGTTGCAGTTCTGAATCGGCAATATCAAGAGCAATCATCATGCCACAGCGAACGGCACGGCCGCAACAGTGCAAAAAGCCTTTTATACAGGGATATGCCGCAATGTTTCAAGAGAGGCTCGGTATTGTTTTCAGATTTGCTTGTCAACCAAGATTGACATTTATTTGATAGGGGCTCGAAAGAGCCGATCATCTTTTGTTTCTGTTTTTCCGTTTGGCTCCTTTTACCGGGTAAGGCTGGTAAAACGGCCTGTAATCCTCGTATTCCGTTGTACCACCGCCTCTGATATTCCCTCCCCGCCGGTTTGTTTTGTATTGCCAGGCAGATGATTTTTTTTTCCTGATCTTTTCATATCCCTGGTAATATTTCCGCATTTTCGGATGAGTCCAGTTGGGGGAAGGGGGTTGTTTCGCCTCGTTGGCATCTGCGGCACGTGAGATTTGAACCGGTCCGAAAAGCACCATTGTCAGAAAAAGTCCGGTCAAAAAATAATTTCGCATGGCAAAAATCTTATATTGTCACTTGTTTTATTCATTCATGAATTCTATATTAGTTTCTTTTAGAGTAAATGGCAATAAGAGAATCCAAATTTCAGGGAGCGTACAATATGGTATTTTCCGACTATACAAGTTCTTTTGCGGCAAACGGTTCCACATATGAGGCGGTCCGGATCAACCGGCTGCCGGACGGCATTGCGGATACACCGGAAAGACTGCCGTTTTCCGCACGCGTGATACTCGAAAACCTGATCCGCCACCTGGATACCGGTTATGTGTCCCAAACCGATGTGAAAGCCTGTGCTCGATTTTACGCTTCGGAAAATACCAATGGGTCCGTACTGGTTCCCTATTTTCCCTCCCGCGTGCTGATGCAGGATTTTACCGGCGTTCCGGGCATCGTGGACCTGGCGGCAATGCGGGACTGTCTTGCAGATGCAGGTATGGATCCGGAACGGATCAATCCGGAGGTGCCGGTGGATCTTGTGGTGGATCATTCGGTGCAGGTGGATTACTTTCGGAGAAAAGACGCATTCGATTTGAACGTAAAAAAGGAATATGAACGGAACAGCGAGAGGTACCGGCTGCTGAAATGGGCCCAGAAGAGCTTTGACAATGTCCGGGTGGTCCCTCCGGGCTCCGGGATCTGCCACCAGGTGAATCTCGAGTACCTTGCCGACGTGGTGTCGGTGAAAGATCTTGCCGGCGGGAAAATCGCCTTTCCTGACACGTTGATCGGAACGGATTCCCACACCACCATGATCAACGGTATCGGGGTTCTCGGTTGGGGAGTGGGCGGTATCGAGGCCGAAGCCGTGATGCTGGGCCGGCCTTACTACATGAACCTGCCTGAAATCATCGGGGTGAGGCTTTCCGGAAAGCTTTCGGAAAACGTGACCGCCACCGATCTCGTGCTCACCATTACCCGGATCTTAAGAGAAGTCGGGGTTGTGGAAAAAATTGTCGAGTTTACAGGCCCCGGGCTTTCCGGCCTGTCGCTGACGGACCGGGCCACCATTTCCAACATGTCCCCTGAATTCGGCGCCACATCCGCGTTCTTCCCCATAGATGACCGGACCGTGGAGTACCTGGAAAAGACCAACCGGGGCGAAGAGGCCGAACGGGTCATGGCGTATGCCGAACACTGCGGATTCATGGCGGCCGGAAACGAAGATTTGAATTTTTCGAAGGTCATCGATGTGGATCTTTCGGAAGTGGAACCGTCGATTGCAGGACCCGCTCGGCCCCAGGCCCGGATCACCCTGTCAGATGTGGACACCCGGAAATCCGGCCTGGTGAAGGATAAAGGCGGCTCTTCAAAAGAAGGCCTCGTGGACGGTTCGGTGGTGATCGCCGCCATTACATCCTGCACCAACACTTCCAACCCGCACGTGATGATGGGCGCGGGGCTCCTTGCAAGAAACGCATCGGAAAAAGGACTCACCGTTCCCGATTATGTTAAGACTTCCCTTGCGCCGGGGTCCAAGGTGGTGATCGATTACCTGGAAGAAGCCTCCCTGATGGAGGGACTGGAAAACCTGGGATTTCACAACACCGGCTTCGGCTGCACCACGTGCATCGGCAACAGCGGTCCGCTGGACGTGGATGTGGCCAGTGCCATTAAAAAGGGCGATCTGAACGTGGCGTCGGTCCTGTCCGGCAACCGGAATTTCGAGGCCCGGATTCATCAGCTGGTCAAGAGCAATTACCTGATGTCTCCCATGCTTGTGGTGGCGTTCGCCCTTGCCGGAAGGATCGACACGGATTTCGATAAAGAACCGCTGGGAGAGGATCGTAACGGACATCCGGTTTATCTGGCCGACATCCGGCCGTCTGCCGAAGAGATCGAATCCTATGTGGACCTGTATGTGAGACAACGGTTTTTTGAGGATGAATACTCGAAAATTTTTGACGGGGATCGGCTGTGGCATGATCTGAATGTGGAAAAGAGCACCACGTTTGACTGGGATCCGGATTCCCTTTACATCCGGAAACCTTCGTTTTTCGATTCCATCGGTGAATCGGGAAGGGACTCCGGGGATATCACCGGCGCAAGGACCCTTCTGGTGCTGGGAGATTCGGTCACCACCGACCATATTTCACCTGCAGGGGAAATCCCGGCCGAATATCCGGCAGGGCAATATCTTACGGACAGAGGAGTGCGGGTGGAGGATTTCAATACCTACGGCTCGAGAAGGGGGAATCACGAGGTCATGATGCGGGGGACCTTCGCCAATATCCGTATCCGCAACCACCTTGCCTCGAAGCAGGGCGGGTATACCCGGATGTTTCCCGGCCCGGAGGATCGGTTTGTGTATGATGCAGCCGTGGCGTACCAGGACGAAGAGGTTCCTTTGGTTGTATTGGCCGGGAAAGAGTACGGGACCGGTTCGTCCCGTGACTGGGCGGCCAAAGGAACGAACCTTCTGGGCGTCCGGGCTGTTCTCGCAGTCTCGTTTGAACGCATCCACAGGAGCAACCTGGTGGGCATGGGGGTTTTGCCGCTGGTGTTTCTGCAGGGGCAGGAGGCAGACACACTGGGCCTTCAAGGAGATGAGACGATTGACATCGCAGGTATTTCCGATATCAGCCCCGGCAAACGGCTGCAGGCGGTTGCCCGGAAACCGGGTGGAGAAACCGTGGCGTTTGAAGTGGAGGCCCGTCTCGATACGCATATGGAGGTGGCGTACTACAAAAGCGGCGGAATTCTCCACTATGTCCTGAAAAACATCCTCAACGGTTCCGTGTAAGGGCGGTAAACGCTTCCTGGAGTTTCCGGGTGACAGGTCCCGGCTTCCCATTCCCCACCTGTTTGCCGTCCCACAGGACCACCGGTGTGATTTCGGTGTGGGTGCCGAGGATCATCATTTCATCGGCCTTCTCCAGCCTGGATTCCAGCACCGGGTAGAGTCTGGTTTCAATCCCGAGCCGGCTGCAGAGCCGGAGCACCACGTCCCGTGTGACGCTGGGCAGGATATTCGGACCTTCCGGGTGGGTGTGCAGTACATTGTCGAACACGGCGCAGAAATTGGTATGGGACCCTTCGGTGACGGCCCCGTCCCTGACGAATAGAATCTCTTCCGCCTCTTCGTCCCTGGCTTCCTGGCAGGCGAGCACATTGGGCAGAAGAGAGACGCTTTTGATATCACACCGGTTCCACCGGATATCCGGACGCAGAATTACCTTTACGCCTTGTTCCTTTTTCCGTCCGTCCTCTTTATGCGCCGTTACTGCCATGTATACGGTGAGCGGTGTTTCTTTTTCCGGAAACGGGTGTTTTCTTACGGCCGCGCCTCTTGTGATCTGGATATAGCAGGAAGCGTCCCTGCCTGCAAGATCGTTTTTTTCAATCAGGCTCCTGCATGCTTTTTCCAGCTGCCGGCTGTCGATTTCTTTCATCCCGACTTCGGCAAGGCTTCGCGCAAGCCGGACCAGGTGAGTGTCGAGTTCAAAGGGTTCACCTTCGTAAATTTTGATGACTTCATATACCCCGTCCCCGAAGAGAAAGCCCCTGTCATCCGGTGATATGCACACGTCTTCTTTTTTCATGAAACCGCCGTTGAAAAAGACGGTCGGGTTGGATTCCATTGGATACAGCTCCTGTTTTTTAAAATTTTTCTTTATTCCATTTGCGTATATGTTATAAGCTAACTGCTGGTTTAAGACAATACTATTAATCTGAAAAGAGAGAAAAAAATATGGATAACCCCAATTATACATTTGAATACGGTGTTTACGGAGAAACAACCGGACTGACCATAAATCTGAGGGGACCCGACATTCTCAGATACAACAATATCAGCAAAGGGACCGCCTTTACCCAGGCGGATCGGGACAGGCTCAAACTCAACGGTTTTCTGCCGCCGAGGGTGAAAAATCTCGAAGAGCAGGTCAAATCCTCTTTGAGCATCATTGATGCAAAAGAAAACGATATAGAGCGTTTCATCTATATCAGAAGCCTTTTCGACAGGAACGTGGTGCTGGCCCATGCGGTGATTGCAAGCGATATTCCCCGTTTTCTCAGCATCATCTACACCCCCACGGTGGGCAAGGCCTGTGAAAATTATTCGTCCATGTTCCGCAGGGCCAACGGGATCCACATTTATCCCGGCAACATCGACAGGGCAGAAGAGATCCTTGCCAACTATTCGGATAAGGATATTCGAATCGCCGTGGTTACGGACAACCAGGGAATTCTCGGGATCGGGGACCAGGGCGCCGGCGGCATCGCCATCTGCCTTGGCAAGCTGATGCTGTATACCCAGGGGGCCGGCATCGCTCCATGGCACTGCCTGCCCATCTCCCTGGACGTGGGTACGGACAACAAGGAGCTCCTCGATGACGTCAAGTACCTGGGCTGGCGCCACGAGCGCCTGAAAGGGGACGATTACCTGGAGTTCATGGGCAAGTTCGCCAAAGCATTCAAGGCGGTGTACCCGGACGCGCTCTGCCAGTGGGAGGATTTTTCCAAACAGAACGCCTTTACCATCCGGGATTCCTACATGCATGACATCATCTCGTTCAACGATGACATCCAGGGAACCGGTTCCATCGCACTTGCCGGCATCATTGCAGCCATGAAAACCAAAAAGGAAAACATCACCGATCAGGTGTTCCTGGTTCACGGGGCAGGTGCCGGCGGTATCGGGATTGCCGAACAGATCCTGACCGAGCTTTTGGAAAACGGACTTTCCGAAGACGAAGCGCGAGCGAAGATTTACACCCTCGATTCCAAGGGGGTTGTCACCACGGACCGGGACGCGGAATCATACAAGCTGAAGTTCGCCAAGGATCCTCAGGAACTTGAATGGCTGAATAATCCCGAAGACAACACACTTGCCAATGCAGTGAAAAATGAGAATGTAACGGTTCTGATCGGGACATCCGGCCAGCCGGGATGTTTTACAAAAGACGTGGTGGATGCCGTTTCCGGCAATACGGACCGGCCCGTCATCCTGCCGCTGAGCAATCCCACATCCAAGACCGAGGCGTTTCCCGAGCAGATCTATGAGTGGACCGACGGTAAGGGGCTCGTTGCCACCGGAAGCCCGTTCGACCCGGTGGAATTTGAAGGCCGAACCTATCGGATCGGCCAGATGAACAATGCATTCGTGTTTCCCGGTGTGGGACTCGGGGTGATCGCATCCGGCGCAACCGAAGTTCTTCCCACGTTTTTTTCCGCGGCAGCCCGCGCGGTTGCCGAGTTCATCAGCGAGGAGGAGATCGCCGACGGCATTCTCTGTCCGAAGCTGGACGATTTGCGGGAGGTGTCCCTCAAGGTGGCCCGGTATGTGGGTGCGGAAGCGGTCAAGGGAGGGGTGGCGGACAACGACTGCGCCTTTTCCGAATTCAGGCACAACCGGGACGAGCAGAGGCTGAAAGAGCTTGTGGAAGGGATGTGCTGGAGCCCGAGGTATTTTCCGGTAAAATAGATCATGTTCAGGCAGCTCAAACAGTTTATCCATGACCGGAATTATTCGGTTTCCATAACGGGAACCGGCGGGGAAAAGTCCGCCTATACGGCGGCGGGCCTATATACCGAGGCGGATCGCCCGTTTGTGGCGGTCCTCCCGGACCAGACCGAGGCGTTGAAATTCAAGGAGCTCCTATCGTTTTTCCTGCCGGAGAAGCAGGAGGAGGTGGTATTTTTTCCTTCCTACAATATCCTGCCGTTCAAGTCTCTTTCCTACCACGGGAAAACCGCGGCCGGCCGCATCAGGGTCCTTTACAACCTCATGAACCGGCAATCGGGGAACCTGATGCTGGTCACCAGTGTCGACACGTTGTTGCAGAAGGTGATTCCCAGGGAAAAGCTGGCCGGTTTTGCCGAACTGGTACAGGCGGGAGAAGAGATTGACAGGAATGATCTCATCTCAAGACTGGACGCATACGGGTATACACGGACCTCCCTTGTGGAGGATGTGGGAGAGTATGCGGTCAGGGGCGGGATCATCGATTATTTTACCCCGCTGGATGAAAAACCCGTGCGGATCGAGTTTTTCGGGGATGTGGCGGAAACCATGCGCCTGTTCTCCCCGGGCTCCCAGCGCGGGGTGGCGGATATTACCGAGAGCACAATCATTCCGGCAGGTGAAGCGGTAGTGGAACCCGAGTATATGGACCATATTCTCGGCAGGCTCCGGCAGGAGGCAAGAAGGGCCGGACTTGACAAATCCGTGATCCGGGAATACGTGGAAGAAACCAGGGAAAACGGACGGTTTGCCGGAATCGACAGCATGCTCTCCATCGTTTATCCGGAACTTGACACCCTGTTTGATTATTTCCCGTCCGATGCTCTTTTCCTGGTTGACTCCCCGGAACTTCAGCGACAGAAGGCGGAGGAGTTCGAAGAACAGGCCGTGCGGAATTTTGAAAACGTCAAGTCCCGGGGAAGGCTTTGTGTGGAGCCGGGCTCCGTATATATCCCGCATGATACGGCTGTGCAAAAGCTGGAGGAGCAAAAACCGGTGTATCTCAAGACACTGGACATGGAGGGACTATCGGAGCAGGACACCGTGTTTGATATGGGGCCTTTGTTAACCGCCAATACCGAACTTGCAGCAAACCTGACAACGGCCAATGAATCCGAACTCCTTTTAAAACCCCTTGCGGACTGGCTGACGGAAAAACGGAATGAGGGGTTCTGTACCAACCTTGTGGTGAGCGGCAAAAGCGGACGGGAAAGAATCGCGAAACTTTTAGGGCCTTACGGGATCGAGATTGCGGACCGTAAAGAAGCCGGGGTTCTCGACTGCCCGGAGCCCGGAGTTTTTACCGTTACAGGAGCGCTCGAGTCAGGTTTTGCCGACCGGGAAAACCGGATTGCCTTTGTCACGGAAACCGAGATTTTCGGCCCGAAACGGGCCAGACGGAGAAGCAGGGCGAGGCGGGACGTCAAATCCGAATTTATTGCCCCTGAAGAGCTGAAAACCGGGGATATCGTGGTTCACATGGAACACGGCATCGGCCGGTACGAAGGGCTGACCACCATCAGCGTGGAAAACATCCGCCAGGATTTCGTCCTGATCAGTTACCAGGATGACGACAAGCTGTATCTTCCCGTGGACCGTATGGAAGTGATTGAAAAGTATGTCGGGGTGGAAGGGTACACCCCGGTGCTGGACAAAATCGGCGGGAAAACATGGGAAAAGACCAAGGCAAAAGCCCGGCAGGAGGTGGAAAAACTGGCCGGTGACCTGTTGAACCTGTATGCTTCCAGAAAGGTGCAGAACGGGTTTTCCTTCAGCAGGCCGGACGATTTTTTCCAGGATTTTGAAAACTCGTTCCCTTACGAGGAAACCCCGGACCAGCAGCAGGCCATTGATGATGTGCTCATTGATATGGAGCGCAGCGTCCCCATGGACCGGCTGGTGTGCGGCGACGTGGGGTACGGCAAAACCGAGGTGGCGTTGCGGGCGGCATTCAAGGCGGTGAACGACGGAAAGCAGGTGGCGGTGGTGGTGCCGACCACGCTTCTGGCTGAACAGCATCTGAAAACCTTTGCCGAACGGTTTGACGGATACCCGGTGACGGTGGCGTGTCTTTCAAGGTTCAAAAGCCGGAAAGAGCAGAACGAGATTCTGGGGCGGCTGGAATCCGGCACCCTGGACGTGGTCATCGGGACCCACCGGCTGTTGCAGAAAGATGTCTCGTTCCATTCGCTGGGCCTTCTGGTCATCGACGAGGAACAGCGCTTCGGGGTCAAGCACAAGGAGCGGATCAAGCAGAAACGCAGCACCGTTGATGTTCTGGCGCTTACAGCCACGCCGATCCCAAGGACCCTTCACCTGTCGCTCACCGGTTTGCGGGACATCAGCGTCATCAATACGGCGCCCGAGGACCGGCAGCCCATCGTTTCCTATATCTGCGAAAACGATGATGCGGTCACGGCGGATGCGGTGAGAAAAGAGCTGGAAAGGGGAGGGCAGGTCTTTTTCGTCCACAACAACATCAAGACCATCGCCAAAAGAGCGGAAAAACTAGAGGAGCTGGTCCCGGAAGCGAGAATCGACGTGGCCCACGGAAGGCTTTCCGAGTCCGTTCTCGAAGAGGTGATGCTCAAGTTCATCCGAAATTCCATTGATGTCCTCGTCTGCACCACCATTGTGGAATCCGGGCTCGACATTCCTTCGGCCAACACCATGATCATCGACAATGCGGAAAGGTTCGGGCTGTCCCAGATTTATCAGCTCAGGGGCCGGATCGGAAGGGGAGAAGAGCAGGCCTATGCGTATCTGTTTATCTCGGATGAAAGCCGGATTACCAAGGATGCACGGAAACGGCTTGCAGCGCTGATGGAGCACAGGGACTTAGGATCGGGGTTTCAGATCGCCATGAAGGATCTTCAGATCAGGGGCTCCGGATCGGCCCTTGGTGCGGCCCAGTCCGGCCACATCGCAGCGGTCGGCTATGATATGTTTCTCAAACTTCTGGACAATGCCGTCAAGGACATGAAAGGGGACGAGGTGGAAGAACCTCTGGAACCCGAGATCAACATTTCCATGTCCGCGTATCTTCCGGATGAATATATCAGCTCGGTGGAACAGCGGCTGACCATGTACAGGAGGCTGTCAAAGGTAGACTCGCTCTCCCGGATATCCGAAATGAAGGCCGAGCTGATCGACCGGTTCGGCAAACTGCCCAAGGAGGCCGAGAATATGCTTTTGAAAATCATGCTGCGGGTGCTGGCGATCAAATCGGGAGTCGAACGGCTCGATCTTTCCTTCAACCAGCTTACGCTCGTTTTTTCCACCCGGCATGTAAAGGATTTTTCAACGGCGGAATCGGTGTTGAAAAGTCAGAATTTTACCTGTTCCACGCCCCGCAAAAACACGGTGACTGTTATTCTCGGCAAAAAGCGAAAGAGTATCTCCACCGCTCTGGTGGAATCCAAGCAGATTTTAAGTGAACTGGCACGCGCGCTGTCCAGTTGAAACGGAAGATGGTAGAATACAATCGGCCGGAAAGAAAGGGAGATGCAAGACAGCCATGGTTGCCTTTAATTTAAAAAAAGTTGTACAAAAAGTGACGGACGGAATCCTGGAAAAAACAGGCCTGCCTGTGGAAATCAGGGGAGATGTGGATCTCAAACCCGGTTTCTCGCCGAAAATTACGGCAACGGATCTTTATTTCGGGGAATCCTACGTCAAAAAGATAGTTATTGCCCTGGACTTCGCCCGGCTTGTCAAAGGTGAGATACGGGTGAAACATCTGTTGCTGGAGGAGTCCAGGATCGTGATTCAAAGGGATGAAAACGGCCGGTGGATCCCGGATTTCCGCAGAAACCAAAGCCGGGAGACTGAACGCGGGCCGGGCGAAAAAGATCCGGCTGCAGAATCCGGCTCGAAGGAAGTGATCATGAAAAACAGCCGGGTTTTGTACATGGACCGGAAAACACGGACAGGGCTCGATGTCAAGGCGGAGCAGCTGAAAGCGTCAGCCGGCGCCCGGACCGGCCGCTCGTGGGTCGTGGATGGTGTCTCCCGGCGCATGGAGATCACCTCCTTTGATACGGGAACGGATGATGAACCGGTCCCGATGGCGGAACCGGCCATTCCCGAAATCCCGGACCACATTTCACTGCCCGGCCGCGCGGATATCGACGTCCGGTTGGATATTGCCGAGCTGGTTCTGAACGGAATCGGTCTTCGGCGATTTCGTTCGAAATTGACAATCAGGGATGGGAAACCGGACGGTACAGTGGAGTTTGCGGACAAGCACGCCGGTATCGAAGCGATCATGGCTCTTCTTTCCCAAAAACCGCTTCAGGGAAAGAATTTGTGCGCCTCGGTTCGAAAGGCTCTTGGAGAGGCTGCGGATGACACCCGGTAATTCGGATTTTCGCCGCCGCCTGGAAGAGATCCGGAGAATCTATAATAAAAGGAGATTCGTACGTCCGGATCCGCTTCAGTTTTTGTACGAGTACCCGGATATCGATGATCGTGAAATTTGCGGAATGATGGCATCAAGTCTGGCCTTCGGACGGGTGGACCAGATTCTCAAGGCGGTGGACCGGGTCCTTAGCGTCATGGGAAAACATCCGAGGCGCTATATTGAAACGGGTGCTTTCTCCGATTTTGATCATGATTTTGGAAATTTTTACTACCGGTTCGTTAAAGGCCGTCAGTTAGCTGAATTGTGCAAGGGGCTCAAACACGTAATCCAAATCTTCGGCTCGCTGAACGAATGTTTCCTGGAAGGCTTCTCCGACAATCACGAAACGATTCTTCCCGCCCTTTCGTTTATGACCTCAAGAATTCGGGAATACTCGGATCCTGGATATCTTCTCGCCTTGCCGGAAAAGGGCAGTGCGTGCAAAAGAAGCAACCTGTATCTCAGATGGATGGTCCGCAAAGATGAGGTCGATCCGGGAGGATGGACCGGTGTTGCCCCTTCCATGCTGTTGGTTCCCCTGGATACCCATATGCACCGGATCTGCAGGCAGCTCGGTTTTACGGACCGCAGGCAGGCCGATATGAATGCTGCTCTCCAGGCGACCCGCAGCTTGCGGAAAATCGCCCCTGATGATCCGGTCCGTTACGATTTTCCCCTGACCCGCTTCGGAATTCACCCGGATTTCGACAGGGAGTCTCTTGTCGATATGTTCCCGTATCAATCGTAAATCCGCTTTTCTCTTTTTTACTTTAAATCCGTATAAGAAAGAATATACGTGTTTTGAACCCGGTGCATGCTCTTACATGAGGGTTGCGATTTTTAAGAAAATTATGTTGACAAAATAAATGAAAAGTGAAAACTTGAATGACATTTTTCTTCAAGTCCGGCGGGATGAAAACCTGATTTTTATGCGAAACGAAAGGTGAAGCGCAGCAGGCTTTTGATCCCAGGTAACTGAAACCATGAAAAGGAGTAGCGTATGACTGATTCTGCAGCAGTGAAAGGGAATCCGGCGGTAGTGGGGCTTGCCGGATTCGGTATTACCACCATGCTTTTACAGTTTCACAATGTCGGATGGTGCGATGTGGGGCCTGTCGTGGCCATGGCGTTTGTATTCGGCGGTATGGCCCAGCTGATCGCCGGATACTTCGAGTTCAGCGTGGGGAATAATTTCGGTTTCAGCGCGTTTGTCTCGTACGGTTCGTTCTGGATTGCCCTCGGCGTTATTTTTCTGCTCAATCATTTTAATATCTATCATTCCGCCACCAGTGACGTTGGATGGTTTCTGGTGAGTTGGACCCTGTATACTTTTATCATGTGGATACCCGCCATGCGGATTCACTCGGCCATGGCCGTTACCTTTACCCTGCTTTTGATCGGATTTATTCTGCTGGATATCGCTCATTTCGGCTACCCGCAGTTTACGGTCATTGCCGGGTATGAACTGATGTTCTGTGCGGCATCCGCCCTTTACATGATGGCTCATGCAATATACGCCCAGGTCTTCGGGCGGGATGTTCTGCCGGTGGGCAAACCCTGGCTGAAATAGATTTTATTTTTTCGCCTGCGTTTGGTGCCTTTTGTTTGTGACTTCAAAAAGGAGAATCTTATGAAAAAAATATTTATGATAACGGTTCTGGCGCTATTGTTCTGCCTGCCTGTTTCCCGGGCGAGCGCGAACGACTCGGCCACCAAAGAGGAATGCGTGGTGAAATGCCGCGAAGCGGCTGCCATGATCAACTCAAAAGGGGTGGAAAGGGCAGCGGAACTTATCGGTGATCCGGACGGCCCGTTTGTCTGGAAAGACTCCTACGTGTTCCTGATGAACTTGAACGGCAAAATGATCGCCCATCCTTTCAAACCCGAACTGACCCGCAAAGAACACTGTCTTTTGATTACGGACCCGACGGACAAGCCGCTTTTCGTCCATTTCGTGAATCTTGCCCGTTCCAAGAAGGAAGGCTGGGTGGAATACATGTGGCCCAAACCTTTGAAAAATACACCGCGGAAAAAGCAGACGTATATTTACAGGGTGCCGGACCACGACCTGTTCGTGGGGGCCGGTGTCTACGTGGGCGGGATGATATATTAACCGAATAAGACAAAGGAGGAGCAAATGGCCGGGAAAAAATATCGTGTGAAAAAACCATGCCCGCAGTGCGGCTGCTCTCATCTGACCCCCCTGTCGGAAGAGGAATTGAAAGCAAAACATGGGGATGTACCGAATGTGGAGCTTGAATGCCACGAATGCCTGATGAAATTTGAAGCGGACGTGGACAAGGATCTCGAGCCGGAAGACGAGTAGGAACAGCACAAGTTAGCCGGGGATGTGTCGGCTTTCGAGCCGGTTCGTCCCCGGCGCTTTTTCAAGAAACTGGAAACTTGAGACAAGAGACAAGAAACAAGAAGCAGGAATGTTTTTTGTTCAAGTGTAGTGGATCGTTGCTATACTGTGCATTAAGGCCGTTATATGAAAGAATGCCATTTATTACCATGAAGGCAATGAAGGAACTGAAGCAAAACCTTCATGTTCTTCATGGTGATCTTTTATCATTCGTTGTGTCCGAAAGGGCATGGCCATTATTCAGGATCTCCGGAATGACGACCTTCCTTGGTGGAAAAATTATTGACATACTGCCACAGTGTAGTATATTTCGAATAGGCTGAAAGCCGCAAACGGGAACACAATCACCTGAAAAAGGGAGGAAATATATATGTGGGAATACAGCGAAAAGGTGAAAGAGCATTTCATGAATCCCCGGAATGTCGGGGAGATCGAGGATGCTTCAGCCGTCGGGGAAAAAGGATCCATCTCATGCGGAGATGCATTGAAACTGTATCTGCAAATCAATGACGACGGCATTATAGAAGATGCAAAATTCATGACTTTCGGGTGCGCAAGCGCCATTGCAAGTTCGTCGGCGCTCACGGAAATGCTCAAGGGGCTGACACTTCAAGAGGCGGAAAAAATCACCAACGATGATATTGCAGAGTATCTCGGGGGACTGCCCAAAGAGAAAATGCACTGTTCGGTCATGGGACGTCAGGCCCTGGAAAAAGCCCTTGCCGCATACAGAGGAGAAGATCTTCCGGAAAAGGAAGGTGAAGTGGTGTGCGAGTGTTTTGACATTACCGACCGGGAGATCGTAAAGGCGGTCAAGGAAAACAATCTCGAAAGCACGGACGACGTGACCTGCTTTCTCAAAGCCGGCGGCGGATGCGGGAACTGTCTTGAGAAGATCGAGGATCTGATTCGAACGGTAAAAGAAAAAGTTTGATCAAAAGGGGCTTGTATGACAACGGTTTATGTGGATAACAATGCCACCACCCGGGTGGCGCCCGAGGTTCTGGATGAAATGCTGCCGTATTTTTCCGAGTACTACGGGAATCCGTCAAGCGTACACGCGTTCGGCGGGAATGTGGCGAAAAAAATCCGGGAGGCGAGAGAAAAAACAGCCGCTCTTGTCGGAGCCTCACCCGAGGAAATTATTTTTACAAGCTGCGGCACTGAAAGCGACAATGCCGCTGTCCGGTCGGCACTTAAATCCGCTCCGGAGAAAAAACACATCATCACTTCTGCGGTGGAGCATCCGGCGGTACTGAATCTTTGCACCGCGCTTGAAAAAGAGGGCTATCGGGTAACGTATGTGCCGGTGGACACAAGCGGCAATTTTGATTTTGATTATTTCACTCAAAGCCTTTCCGATGATACGGCGCTTGTGACGGTTATGTGGGCCAATAACGAGACCGGGGTGGTGTTTCCTGTAAAGGATATTGCCGAAAAAGCTGCGGAAAAAGGAATACCCTTCCATACGGATGCGGTCCAGGCGGTCGGCAAAATCCCGGTGGATGTCCGGGAGCTGCCCGTGAACATGCTCTCTCTGTCCGGGCATAAAATTCATGCGCCCAAAGGGGTGGGGGCATTGTATGTGAAAAAAGGCACCCGGTTTCATCCGTTTGTTGTCGGCGGACACCAGGAATCCGGAAGGCGGGGCGGAACGGAGAATGTCGCCTCGATCATCGGACTTGGAAAGGCATCTGAACTGGCGGTTGACCATTTGCCGAGGGTGGATACCGATGTCCGGCACATGCGGGATTATCTGGAAAACACCCTGCTTGAAACCGTTTCTTTCTCCTCCATCAACGGGAACCGGGAAAGGCGGCTGCCCAACACGGTGAGTATCGGGTTCGATGCGATCGAAGGGGAGTCTATTCTGATGCACATCGACTATGCAGGTATATGCGCTTCCTCCGGTTCCGCCTGCACATCGGGTTCTCTTGAGCCGTCGCATGTTCTCAGGGCCATGGAGGTTCCCTTCAAGTCTGCCCACGGCTCCATCCGGTTCAGTCTTTCGGTATACAACACCATGGAGGAGATGAAATATATCGCGGAAACGCTCCCCCCGATCATCCGCAAACTGCGGATGATGTCTCCGTTCTGGGACCGCTGCAATGATAAGGCGTAAAGCCGGACATAACGAAATCAAAACCCTTCTGAAGCAATCCGCGCTTCTGTCCATGGCGCCGGGGGAAGACGACCACAAAAGGTGGTTTCCCCGGCATATCGTGGATCCGGTTCCGCTTCTTAAAAAAAGACAGCTTATTTAACCTTTCGCAGTGTCAGATACACATTCCCCGCGAAAATCAGGAATGCGCCGGCCCACCCGGCGGCTGAAAGGGCCGGATCGGAAGTGAGGTACGGCCCCAGGACCGCGGCAAGCAGAATCCTGGTCGAGGAAATAATCCCGCCTTCCACTGAGGTGACGAATTTGAATCCCAATGTGATGAAATACTGGCCTGCCACGGAGAAAAACGAGCACATCAAAAGATATTTGAAAATTTCGATATCCGGCATGAAAATTTCTTTCCGGAACACGAGAAAAATGATCACACCGCCCAGGCCGAAAAGAAAGAACAGGGTGGTTTCGGTGTCATGGACCCTTCGGCTGAGGTTCAGGTACATGATGGCTACAGCCGCGCTGATGCCGGAGGCAAGCCCCCATATGCTGTCCGGATTCAGGTCCATGTCCCCGGGCGAGAGAATGAGCCAGACCCCTGCAAAGGCGGCCAGCACGATCAAAACACTGACCAAATCCCGCTCCCTTTTGAAAAGGATCCAGGAAAAGAGCGTGATAAAGAGCGGGTACGTCATGTTGAGTATGTTGCCTTCGGCAACCGAGGTCAGATCCACGGCCCGGAAGAAGCAGTATACGGCCAGGCAGTTGGCCACGGTCCTTCCGATCAGGTAATGATAGTTCGTCGGTTTCGGCGGGGTACGGGCAATACCCATGTATATGCATATAAAAATGAATCCGGCCAGAAATCTGGAAAATACGAAAAAAGCCGGATCAATGGATAACCCTGCGTTGGAGGACCACTTGACCACAACCGTGGCAAGATAGAACAGGAAAGCGGACCCGAACACCGAAAGGCACCCCAGAAAGGTCTTCAGATTATCTCCTTTCAGGAATGCCGCCCCGGTGTTACTTGGAAACAATGTCATTGCAGTCCATATCTCCTCCACTGCTGCATGACGAAGAACAGGAGCACCCTGTACAACCGGACTCTTTCCCCTTGAACAGCCGGAAAAATTTCCGGAATGCGAAGGCGAATGCAATCCCTACAATTAATGCCACCACCAGTTTATCAGCCATATGAAAAATCCTTTTTGTTTGTAAACCATCCTTATACCGCTGTATGCGGCTTCATGTAAAGGAAAATAACGCATGGAGGTGGTGAAGTCAAATAAAAAATTCGGCATACCTAACTTTTTTTACAATTGTAAATTATTTTTGTTGACTTTCGGGTCGGGTTGTGTCAAATTCCCGAAAAAAGTTTGGAGTGCCGAATAAAATGATAATATGGAGAACAAAATGAGTGAAACCCAATGTTTGAGAAAAATCCCCGTCGATTCCACCGTCTGCATCAGTCGGATTACCGGGACCGGGGAGCTGGCCAGGAAAATCCGGGATATGGGGCTTGTCCCCGGAACCAGGATCACGGTAATGGGAACGGCTCCGCTGAAAGATCCGGTGGCATTGAGGTTGGATGATTTCACGCTGACCCTTCGAAACAGGGAAGCGGACTATATATTCGTGGAAAAAAAGGAGGAATAACCCGTCATGGAAACCGATTATACAATGGCGCTTGCAGGGAACCCCAATTCGGGGAAAACCACCATGTTCAACGCCCTGACCGGAAAAAACCAGAGGGTGGGCAACTTCCCGGGGGTGACGGTGGATCGGCTCGAGGGGTTTGCCGGGTACAACGGAACCCGAATAAAAATCGTGGATCTGCCGGGAACCTATTCCCTTACGGCATACAGCCAGGAGGAGCTGGTGGCAAGGAACTTCATCATAAACGAGGACCCCGGGGTGGTTCTCGACATCGTGGATGCTACAAGCCTGGAGAGAAATCTCTATCTCACCGTCCAGTTCCTGGAACTCAACGTTCCGGTGGTCGTGGCCCTCAACATGATGGACGAGGTAAAAGGGCAGGGCAAAACCATTGATACCGCAAAACTGTCCGAACTGGTCGGGTGTCCGGTTGTGGAAACCGTTGCCAGGAAAGGGACAGGTAAAACCGACCTGGTTCGTACGGCGGCTGAATATGCCGCCGGAGCCGGCGGCAAAGGCTCTGGTTTTCATATTTCCTACGGGCCTGATCTCGATCCGGTGATTGAAGAGATGGAACGTCTTGTCGAAAGGGATGATCGACTGTCAAAAATTGTCCCGGCCCGCTGGGCCGCTTTGAAATTTCTGGAGCAAGACCCGGAGGTAATGGAGATGGTCTCCGGAAAAAGTGAAACCGCTGACAGGCTTGAAGCCATTTCCCTCGAGGCGGCCGTTCATTTGAAAGAGACACTGAATACGACCCCAGAGGCGATTATTGCCGATTACCGGTACGGGTTTATCCGTTCGGTATGCAAACAATGTATCACAAGAGTCAGTGACCCGGGCAGCAGATTGAGACGGTCCGATCAAATGGACCGGGTGTTCACGCACCGGCTTTTGGGTCCGGTGCTCATGGCCGGGGTCATCTATGCCATATTTTTCGTTACCTTTACCGTGGGCGAGATCCCCATGGGATGGATGGAAACCCTGTTCGCCCATGCGGGGTCGGCTGCTGAATCCCTTATCCCGGGTTCCCTGGCAAAATCTCTTGTGGTGGACGGGATCATCGGCGGGGTCGGGGGAGTTCTCGGGTTTGTGCCCCTGATCGCCTGCATGTTCCTGATGATTTCGTTTCTCGAAGACTCGGGTTATATGGCCAGGATCGCGTATATGCTGGACCGGGTCATGCGGGTTTTCGGGCTCCACGGCTCCTCCGTGATGCCGTTTATCGTGTCCGGCGGCATTGCCGGAGGATGCGCGGTCCCCGGAGTTATGGCGACCCGGACCCTGAAAAGTCCCAAAGAGAAGCTGGCCACTGTTCTGACGGCGCCGTTCATGAGTTGCGGGGCCAAGGTGCCAGTCATTATTCTCATGGCGGCGGCATTTTTTGACAACTCCGCCTCTGTGATGTTCTTCTGCGTGGCCGGCGGGTGGCTTACGGCCCTGATGGTGGCCAAACTTTTGCGGTCCACTGTGGTGAAAGGCGAGTCCACCCCGTTTATCATGGAACTTCCTCCGTACCGGCTTCCGACCGCAAAAGGGCTTCTGATCCATACATGGCACAGGACGTGGCAGTATATCAAAAAGGCCGGAACCGTTATTCTTGCAGTATCCATCGTGATATGGGCGGCCATGACGTTTCCCGGCCCGGATCAGGCCGACAGGGTGAAATTTGAAAATCTCAAGGCTCGGGCCGCTGTGGAATACTCGGGCGAGCAGCTTGAAAACCGCCTGGCTGAAATAGATAAAACCCGGGAACGTGCGGCGCTTGCGCATTCATTTGCCGGCCGTACCGGCCGTGCTCTGGAACCTGTCACCAGTGCGGCCGGATTTGACTGGCGGACCAATATCGCTCTGATCGGAGGATTCGCCGCAAAAGAGGTGATCGTATCCACACTGGGGACCGCGTATTCCATGGGGGAGGTGGATGCTCAAGAGGCATCCGGACTTGCCCGCCGGATTGAAAAAGATCCGCTTTTCACCCCTCTTACCGCGGTTTCCCTGCTTATTTTTATGATGCTGTATGCGCCCTGTTTTGTTACCGTGGTGGTGATTGCAAGGGAAACCTCCTGGAAATGGGCGGCCTTCAGCATGGTGTTCAATACAGGCCTGGCTTTTGCCCTGGCCGCGGCAGTATACCAGGCGGGAACTCTGCTCGGGTATTGACCGGTGAGATGCGGCCCGCGTCAGGCGATCTCGAGGTACTTTCCACCCGGTCTCGCAGTCATTACAAGGGGTGTTTGACGAATGCCGTCGGGTTTCCGGCCATACGATGTGACCGGAAACCCGCCCTTGAAAAGCGTTATAAACCGTAACCGCCGCCCGTCTTGGATTCAGGGGATTTTGCCGCCACTTGTATGGCGGCATTGCCGTCCACCGGGCATATGTTTTCGCAGATACCGCACCCGATGCAGAGGGATTCGATCACAAAAGGCTGCTTGAGTTCAATCTTTTTACCATTTTCATCCTCGGCGGCAACCGTGTGAAAGTCAATGGCCTTTGTGTGGGTGGGGCAGTGTTCCTCGCATACAATGCAGGGTTTGGAAAACGCATGGGGCAGGCACCTGCTTTTGTCCACATACGCTTTACCGATGACAAAACCGTGTTTCTCTTCGAGGGACAGCTTTTCAATGGCTCCGGTCGGGCATACCTGGCCGCAGAGCGTGCAGTTGAATTCGCAGTACCCCAGCCTCGGAACGAGTTTCGGGGTAAACATCCCTTCCGTGCCTTTTTCCAAGAAAACAGGCTGAAGGGCGTTCCGGATGCAGACTTTCATGCATTCCCCGCATCTTACGCACCTTGCCGAAAATTCGGCTTCATCCAGGGCGCCCGGCGGCCGGATGACGGTAGGGGAAGGGACTTTTGCGGCGGCATCCACCCGGGTAAGGCTCCAAAGAACCACTCCGGCCGCACCCGAGGCAACCAGTTGGCGCCTTGAAAGGTCGACCCGCTGCCTGGACGGTTTGGCGGAAAAAGCAAACCGGGAGATTTTTCTGTCGCAGTATTCCAGGCAGTCCATGCAAAGATTACACTCTTCGGTGCGCATCCGGTTTTCCGGGGAAAATGCATCCATGCGGCATTTATCAATGCACAGTTCGCATTTTTTGCAGGCCGAAAGCGGCAGCCGTTTGAAAAACGATAGTTTTGATATAAGGGCCAGCATCGCGCCCAGCGGGCACAGGTTGCGGCACCAGAAGCGTTTTGAAATCAGCTCCATGGCAAATATCGCCCCGAGAAGGACAAAAGAGAGCATGGAAAGATAAAAGAAAGACTGTTTAAAGGGAAGAACATACGCTTTCAATACATCGTAAACCGGCTCGGTCAGCCCGGACAGCCAGGAAGGCCCGCTGATGTAGATCGTATCGAAAAAGTTGGTCACAATCGCATTGAAAACCGGGTCCACGGAAAAGGAAAACCCCCGGACCAGCAGGGAAAACGGGTCGACAAACGCCAGCCACTGGACGCCGAGCAGGGCGGAGACCAGAACGGTGAGAAGGATCATGTACTTGATGTGCCGAAGGTTCAAACGCCTGTTGACAACGGGCTTGATCAGATATCCGGCCCCGTCGATCAACGTGCCCAAAGGACAGATCCATCCGCAGAAGGCCCGGGCGAATACAAGGGTGAGCAGCACCACGAAAAGGGACGGCAGGAGAAGTGTGACGATTTCTTTTGCCGCAAGCCACACAGAGGCCGCCACAAGCGGATCCCACCGGAAGAAAATGTTGACGGCATACGGGATCGTATCCGAACCGGTATAGTCCGTATGCCGGAAAAGAAACAAAAACAGCAGCAGGAAACCGATCTGGGAGATTTGCCTCAGCCTCTTTGTCAGTACACGGATATTCATCACACCCGTCTTACGACACGTTTATGATATTGCACTGGTGCAGGTCGATTTTCCCGAGCCCCATTTTATATGCCCGGACGGTGGACCCGATGTCTCCGGGGTCCATCCCGAACAACGTTGTGGCGTATGCGTCGCAGGCCACAGGGTCAGTGGATGCAATGATCGTATCCAGGGTTTTGACGTACGAAAGGCTTCCGCCCGACGGCCCGTTTTCCAGCAGGATGCGTGTGGCGTCCACCACCGTGAGAGACGGCCGGATCACGGTGTTCAGGTCGGCCAGGTTCTGTGGGATATTATGGTGGATCCTGCCTCTTCGTCCGCTGATGACGCCCATGACGTTTTTCATCCCGAGGGTCAATCCCGTCAGCCCGTGATCCTTTGCAATGGGAACATTGATGTAGCAGTCCGATTCCAGGGCGTCCCTGTAAAAGGACCATTCACTGAGGGATTTGCCGTTCTTGATCCGTACCGGGACGAACCGCCTGTCATCGATGTAGGTGCACTCGGCCCGGCCGTCGTCAATTCTGTCCATGGCGGGCTTGATCCCGCTGTTTTGATAGCAACGTCTTTCCTCGTTGCACGGCCTGTCAAAAACCGAGACCTTTGAAGCGCCCGCATCAAGGGCCAGCAGCGCAAGTGCGGCGACCACGTCCGGATGGGTGTTGGCCGCTTGTTCGACGTTTCTGTCCCATCCGATGTTGGGTTTGATCACCACTTTGTCGCCGGTTTTCACGAATTGTTTCATGCCGCCCATTTCGTCGATCAGGCTGTTTACCATCCGCTTGTAATCTTTCCCTTTGGCCGTGTATATATCGGTCCGGCCTCCGGTTGCGGCAAAAAGGCGGGGGGTGATATGGAAAACGGGCGGGGCGATGACCGCGCCGGCGGTCCACAGGGTGACGTTTCGTAAAAATTCGCGTCTGTCCATGATCTATCTCCTTACCCTTTACCGGTAATGGGTCATAATTCGGTTTTTCCCGGTTTTTTTGGCGGTAAACATGGCCTTGTCTGCATTTTTGATCAGCTCTTCCACTCCGTCCTTCTTCCCTTGTTTATGAGGAAATCCGGCCACGCCCACGCTTACCGTCAATTTTATATTTTCATGCTTGATGCTTCCCTGTTTTCCGCGGATGACAAAGGTATAACCGTTGATTTTTTCCCGGATCGCCTCCCCGGTCTTTTCGGCCTCGGTGATGTCCACAGCCGGGACAATCACGGCGAATTCCTCTCCCCCATACCGGACGGGATAGTAGACAATGCCGGTTCTTTCCGATTCTTCACTGCAGGCGAGGTTGATGTTTTTGGCCACGGTTTTCAGCGCCTGGTCGCCGATGAGATGGCCGTACTCGTCGTTGAACTGTTTAAAGTTGTCAATGTCGATCATCAGCAGGTTCAGCCATGTCTTTTCCGAAACTGCCTGGTCTGCTTGTGCGTGAATCTGTTCATCAAAGAACCTGCGGTTGTAAAGTCCTGTAAGATGATCCGTGTTGCTGATATGGTCGAGTTTGTTTACATCCGCCTGAAACAATTCAATGGTGGCCCTGAATTTTGCCTTGATGGACCGGATTTTTTCTTCTATGGAGGAATCCGACCGGACCGTCTGGAGGGTATCGGTTTCCAGGGTTTCCACTTTATCCTGCCGTTCGTGGCAAATGGATCTGAATTCACTGGTCAGGCTGTCCAGTTCGTTCACGGCTTCGGCAAGCTCGCTCTGGCAAACGGAAACAAAGGCGCTATTGTAGTTTTTGATCAGGGCCAGAAGTGCTTTTTCACTGAAATCCTCAAGTTCGATATTTTTCAGCGCCTGGTTCATCACCGGGACAAGCTGCTGCCGGCTGACCGCTTTTTCAGCAATGGGGTTGAAGTTGATTTTGGAGTCGAAAATCATCCGGTACAAGGTCCGCCAGCAGGTGTCGGAAGGAATTCCGGCCCGGTCGAATACGGCAAAAAGCGCTCTTTTGGGCAGTTCTTTCTCGTTTAAAAAAATATCCCTGAGTCTGGTGACGGATGTATCCATAAGCCGGTCGATTGTTGATTTTGATTGTTTTTGCCCTGCACACGGAGCATCTGTAAAATAAAATTTACCACGACCCGTTGTATAAGTAAAGTATGGAAATCATGCGTGCATATAATCATTGACGGCAAAGTACGGCATCCTGTATGAAGGAGAACCACTGCGGTTGAGTAGTGGCTTGCGGGGCATCAAAGTTTTTATATGAAAGAACAACATTTTTTACCATGAAGGCCATGAAGGAACTGAAGCAAAACCTTCATGAACTTCATGACCTTCATGGTGATCTTTCATCATTCGTTGTGTCCAAAAGGACATGGCAGTTATAAAAAATGAAACTGAGCGTAAGATCATCCATGCCAACAATCAAATCGGATATTTTTGAGATCCTTAGTACATCAGGCGCAAAGTTCTCATTTATGGATATTGTGAAAACGGTTTCCAGGGAAAAAGGAATTTCACTGAAAGAATCCGGAAAGATCATCCACGGGATGGCCCATGACGGGAGCCTGGAATACGTGAACGAGCTCGGCCACATTTTTGTCGTCCCTTCGTTCAACAGGCCGGTGCGGCTTTCCGGCAGGGTCGTGGTCCACCCGCCGGGTATTGCGTATCATCCGCAAAAGACGGATGATATTTCAGTAACGCTTTCTAAAACCACTTCGTTCGGAAGAGGGGACCATCCCACCACCCGCTTGAGCCTCAAGGCCATGGAGAAAGGGTTCGGTCTCCGGGCGCTTGAAGGACACGACTGCCTGGATATGGGGTGCGGCTCGGGTATCCTGGCTATCGCATCGGTCCTGATGGGCATGAAACAGGCACTGGCTGTAGACATCGATCCGCTGGCGGTTCATGACGCCCGCTGCAATGTGTCGCTCAACCGACTGGAAGATCGGGTCGAGGTTTCGGAAAACATGCCGGAAAGCGGTTGTTTCCACCTGATCTGCGCCAACCTGAGGCCGCCGACGCTGGCACGTTATAAAAAGGATTTCGCTTCCATGTCAGCCAAAGAAGGGGTGCTGGTGCTTTCCGGGTTTAAAGAGGAAGAGGTCGATTCCGTCAAAACCCGTTATGCCTCTTGCTTTTCGGTGCAGGAGACTTTTCATGAGAACGGGTGGAGCGCTCTTCTGCTAATACCCAATACCCAATACCCAATACCTAACACCTTTCATATCAAATCCTAACTCGACATAAACCGGTTTGCCTCATACTGAAAACAGTTGTGGACGTTTCAACAATATCGAAGATGGAATATTTATGGGTATTATTACTCTGTTTCAAAATATGTGGATCAGCTATAAAACCTTTTTCAGGCTGTTTTGGCTGACATTTTTCAAAAGCCGCCGCACACAGGCAAGACTTACGGTCAAACGGTTTTTGATCATGAGCGGTTTTTTCCCTGTTTTATTTGTTGTCCAGACCATGCACTGGATCGGGTTTTTCCTGGATGAGATATTTTTTCCGAAATACAAATCCGTCGAGATCCGCTCTCCGGTATTTATCGTGGGAGTGCCCAGGAGCGGGACCACCTTCCTTCACCGGGTGTTGGCCCATGATACGGAACGGTTTGCCACGATGACCCTGTGGGAGCTGATCCTGGCTCCGTCCGTGACCGAGCGCAAATTCTGGCTCGTCCTGGCCCGTCTGGACGGATGGATGGGGGCCCCTTTGGCAGGGATTATTAAATGGGTGGAAGGGCACGCGTTTAAAAGTTTCGATTCCATCCACCGGATCTCGCTGTCTGACCCGGAGGAGGATTATTTTCTTCTTGTGCCGGTCTACGCCTGCATGATTCTGGTTCTTCCGTTCCCGTTTTTCGAGGAACTCGGGTATCTTGCCTTTTTTGACGATGCGGCAAATGAAAAGGACAAGGACCGGATCATGACATTTTACCGATCCTGCCTTCAGCGGCACCTGTATGTCAGGGGAACCGGTAAAACCTTTTTTTCAAAAAATGTGGCGTTCTCGCCGATGATCGGGTCCCTGGTGCGGCATTTCCCGGACTGCCGGATCATCGGTACCGTACGCAATCCAATGGATGCGGTGCCGTCTCATATCAGCTCCATGACGGCAGGAGCAGAAGTGTTTGACAATGATACAGGAGGGGAGGAATTCAGGGACCAGCTCATGGAAATCCAGGGCTACGCGTATGCCCATATCCCGGACAGACTTTCCCGACTGCCGGAGAGCCGGCATATGATCGTGAAAATGGAGGACCTTCAAGAAACATTGCAGCAGGTGGTTCATTCGATTTATGAGCAGTTCGGATTCCGGATGTCTCCGGCGTTCAAGGCATTTATACAAAGCCGGGACGAGCGGCAGAGAAGATACAAAAGCGGTCATAAGTATGATCTTGCCTCTTGCGGACTCACTGCGGAAATGATTTACAATCGGTTTTCCCATGCGTTTGAACGATTTTCCTACCCGCCGCCCTTTGACACAGGGGCGCAAATCCGAAAGCAGTAATATGATCAGCAGGAGTCGATCTTTCAACAAACATCCCCTGAAAATCCTGTTTCTGTCGGACGCCATTGCCGGGAGAAACGGGGTGGGGGCCTATTATGCCGATCTTGTGGAACACCTGACCGTTCATGTGGAACATGCAGAGCTTGTGAGTCCGGGGACGGAGGGCGACTCGTGCGCCCACGAGGTTACCCTGCCGATGCCCGGGGATGCCACCCAGCGCCTGTATCTGCCCAGGGTCACCAATATCTGGCAGAAGGTGAACGACTTGGCGCCGGACCTGATCGTCCTTCCGACACCGGGCCCTTACGGGGTGACGGGGTTCGTCATCGCCCGGTATCTGAATATCCCGATCTGCTCCGGGTATCACACCGAGATCGACCAGTTGTCCCGAATGTACTGGAACTCTGTTTTCAGTATCTTCGGCAGATTGTACATGAAATCGGTCAATCGCCTGTTCTTTTGTTCCAGCGCCATGGTGGTGGGAAACAGCGAAAAAATGATCCATGCCGCCCGAAACCACGGCGCGTACAGGGTGAAAACGATCGGAACCCCCATTGCCGGGACCTTTACCGATGACCCGCCGCCTCCTGTGTCAACGGGTCTTTCCACGGTCTGTTACGCCGGGCGGCTGGCTCCGGAGAAAAATATACAGGAGGTTCTTGAGGCGGCACGAGCACTTCCGGAAACCCGGTTTTTGATCGCAGGAGACGGTCCTTTGCGGGACCTGGTGATAGAAACGGCCTGCTCTTGCCCCAATGTCGAGTATATGGGATGGGTCTCCAGACCCGGTGTCAAACAGGCGATCGATGCTTCGGATATGCTGCTTTTGCCGTCGAGGGTGGAATCGTTCGGCACCATAGCTCTGGAGGCCATGGCCCGCAGGCGCCTGGTCCTGGTGTCGGACAATTGCGGGATCCTTAACTGGCCGGACCTGGCTGAAGGGGTATATGCCATCGGGGTGGAGGAATCCCTGGCTGAGGCCGTTAAAAGAATTTCGGACAAACCGGTTTGCCAAAGGCTTGAAAGATCCGAAATCGCCCGGCGGACCGCATTGGAGTTCAACCGGAAAACCCTTTCCCAGTGGATCGACCTTTTCTGTTCCTTGAAAGAAAAGCGATTTTCACCATGAAGACCATGAAGGAACTGAAGAAAAAACTTCATGCTCTTCATGTCCTTCATGGTGATCTTTCATCATTCGTTGAGCCTGTCAGGGCATAAGTTATATGAAAGTCTTTGTTCCATTTGCCTGCAGCAGACGATCAGGGACCGGCGCACTTGTTTCCATCCACGATGTTATGCCGGAAACCCTGGCTCAGGTGTTGGAAACGGTTCGGTTTCTGGAAAAGGAAAAGGTCTTTCCGGTAACCCTCCTGGTGACACCGGGGCGGAGTTGGTCCCGCACCGCCATCAGGGAAGTGAAATCCCTTCAGTGGGCCGGGTATCCCCTGGCCGGCCACGGATGGCGGCATGAAGCCGACCGTTTTGCAGGTTTCCGCCATCGGCTGCACGGTCTTCTGATCTCCGGGAACGAGGCCGAACACCTCGTTCTTTCGTCATCTGAAATTGAGAATCTGATGCTTCAATGTTTCGACTGGTTTTCCTCGGCAGGGCTTGAACAGCCGCTTCTGTACGTCCCTCCTGCTTGGGCCATGGGCGGTATATCCGTAAGACGCCTGAAAAGACTGCAGTACCGAATGTACGAAACCCAGACAGGGATTCGGGATACGGTTACGGGAAGGTTCTATCCAATGCCGGTCACCGGATACATGGCTGACACTTCCTTCCGGGCGACCGCGCTTCGATTTTTGAATACGGTGAACATGACCTGCCCTGCTTGCTGTACCCGGATCGCCATCCATCCGGAAGATATCCGTCTTGCCCTTTTCGGGGATCTTCGCCGTCATCTTAGATCTTACAGCCGGTATTTGGATTACTCGGAAGCGGTCGAGTTGCAATCAGGCAAAGGCCTTTGAAACCGGACGTCCCTTTTGCCGAGCCTCTTCAAGTTCCTCGAGCGCCTTGATGGACAAAGTCGCCCACGGTTGGGCTTGAAGGCGCTTCAGTCCGATCTTCGTCCCGGTCAGTTCACAGAAACCGTAGCTGCCGTCCTCGATTTTGGAAAGCGCGGTTTCAATGTTTCTCAGATATCGGCTGTACCGCTCGGATGCTTTCACTTCCCGCTCAATGTGAATGTTCACGTTGCTCCTGTCGAGAATGTCCGCATCCGAGGATTTAAGCTGCTGGATTTTTTTGACTGTCCGGCTGATTTTTTCCGAAAGTTCCTCTCTGTGCGAGAAGAGTTTATTCTTGAAATAGGCGAGCTGGTCTGAATTCATATAGACTTGTTCGGCATCCATTTTCATCCTCCGTTGATGTGTAGGTTGCAATGAACTGATGCTGCTGATTGTTCTTGTACCGCATTCGTATTGGGGTTGTATGGCCGGGCCGTTAAAATCCGGCTAGGGAAAAGGCGATAACAAAAGGGCGTCAGGTGCGACCGCATGGTCCCACCTGACGATGGGCTGGTAAGGCGTGAAGTCGAGGAGCACCTTTGAGAGGGCATCAGGTGCTGAGTTTGTTGAACAGGGCCTGATTTAGGTTCAGCTCCATGAGCTGCAGGCGTTCGTAGGTGACAATACCGTCGGTTTTCCGGTTGTTGTCTTCAAGGAAGCTGTTGTAGGCCTGGAGGGTTTTGGGGCCCCAAAGACCGTCGATCGGCCCCACTTTATATCCGAGTTTGTGAAGGTTGCGCTGAAGGCGTTCCACCTTTCCGTTCCAGTTCATCTCCTTGTAATTTTTGTACAGCGTCAAAGCGGGTTTGTCCATTTTGGATGAATTCACCGTCGCCTTGGCCACGTTTTTGCCGGAGACGCAGGGTTCGGGTTCCGGCGCCGGTAGGATATGCTTGGAGCTGTACAGTTCCAGGTATCCAACCCGTTTCACCACCCTCTGGCCGAGGTTGGGCTCCATTACAAAGCTGATGAATCTTTTGATCCGGCCTTCAGGCCATCCCTTGGTGAGCATGAAAAGAGGTCTTGCCACGGGATACGAGCCGTTAAGCGCGGTTTCAAGCGAGCCTTGGACTCCGTCGATGGCAAGTGCCCGGACCGATGAGTTCAAGTAACCCATTCCGATATATCCGATGGCGTTTTTGTCATTGGCCACCGCCTCTTTCATTTCCGTGTTTCCTTCGGTCAGGTTCAGCCCGGGGGAAAATGGGGCGCCCTTCATCACTCTTTTCTTCCACACACCGTATGTCCCGGATGACGTATCCCTTGAGTAGACCTTGATCGGTCTGTTTTGTCTCCCGAGCTGGCTCCAGTTGGTGATTTGCCCGCTGTAAATTTTTTTCAGGTTCTCCATGCTGATATTTTTCAACGTATTTGATGGATGGACAACCGGAATGATGCAGTCGTAGGCCACCTGGAAGGGTACGGGCAAAATTCCTTTTTCAAGGGCCATTTTGATTTCCTCGTCCTTGATCCATCTGGACGAGGTCGCAATATCCGTGTCGCCGTTGATCAGGGCGGCAATCCCGTCACCGGAACCGGTACCTCTGACCTGGATATTGATTTCCGGGTTCATTTTCATGAAACTTCGGGCCGATTCTTCCGCAACCGGATATACCGTGGTGGATCCCCGGATCATAAGGCTTTCCGCTGCCGATCCGGGCCGGGCGGTAAAGACAAGAAACATACATATACCGATTATTGCCACCTGCTTCAGTTTACCCATACCAAACTCCTTTCTTGATGTATTGTAAATTATGTGTTGATACGCTGATATTTCAGTTTTGAAGTTCGTTTTCCCGGATCCGATCCGAAGCTCCGGATGTATTTTTATAAGAGGAGCTTCTATTTTTGGCACGGCGAATGGCGATTTCCAGGTTTTTCTGCATCATCATCACGGATCCGGCAAGCTGGTTGATTTCCGTGCTTGCATTTACGTTGATATCATTGCTGAAATCCCCCATGCCGATTCTGCCGGCTGCATCCGATATGTGTACAAGCGGATTGATAATCCGCTTTGATATGACATAAGTGGCTACCGTGATTCCCATGATCACGGTAAGAATGACAAGGGCGGTGATGAGTATCACCCTGAATAACATGGACTGCTTGATTTCATCCTGTTTTGCGGAAAGGAGCCTGTTGATATCATCCATGTACATGCCGGCGCAGACGATCCAGTCCCATTCCTTGAAGTGTTTGTAATACGTCATCCTGGTCACTGGTTTTTCCGCACCTTCCGGGGTTTCCCTGTAGTTGACGAAACCTTCGCTCTGGAGCATGGCCTTGTCGATGATTTCCCGGATATACGGTTTGCCTGCGGCATCCTCCATGTCAAGTTTAACTTTGCCTACGCTTTCCGGCCGGACCGGGTTGACCCAGACCATGCCGTCGGTGTCCACCACCAGGAAATAGTTCTGGCGTTTTTTTCCGAACCGCATTTCACTTAATGCAGCCTGGGCGGGTTCGTAAAAATTGGCCGTGTCAAGGACCGAATAGGCACTGTATACAAGATCCCTGAGTTTGCTTTCCCTTTCGCTTTTCAGAAGGGAACTCAAATGGTTCATCTCCGCTTTGCTGTTTTTGTTGATGGTATAGACGTTGATGGCGGCAAACAGGATTCCAAGTATTGCCATTCCCCCCACAATCAGCAGGTTGATTTCTTTTGACAGTTTCATGTGTTCTCCTGATGGAGTGTGTTCTGTATAATCAAAAACCTCGCTTTGTTCAGGTCTGCATATTATCCAGAATGTATTAGCCGGGCGTTACAGCAGAGATAAAATTGTATTTTTATCGGCCTGTCTTTTTCAAGCTGCCTGGCAGGGGAATTGAAGGGCGGTCAAGGTTACTGTAAACTGACCGGTTTGATATGCAGCAGGTCTTTTACCGAAACCGGGTCAATCGGTTTTTGTCGGTATTTTGCCTGCCGTTGAAATAGTGGCAGGCCCGGTAGTATAAAAGATCGGATATCCAGTGCCGGAAAAAGGCGGGATCTTCCCGTGTTTTGGCAGCAAGCTTTCGGGGGGCGGTAAAAAGGGAAGTGATCGGAAAGAACAGCTCGGACGGATCCCGGAAACATTCCCAGTCGCAAAGGGTGCAAACGCTTTTCCGGTCCACCGTATCCGGGTTGAAGTCGGAGAATTTTCCCAGATTGTCACAGGCCCTGTACCCGCATGGATAGGTGTTGCCGTCTTTCGCATCGATGAAGAAAAAGTCTATGCCGCCCAGACAGGGGATCGGGCGGCGCAATGAACCGTTGTACCGCTTTTCAAGGGAATGCAGGGAGGAAGTGGGCGAAAAGATCCGGATTCTGGAACGGAATTTCGGGATGGTATCCTTGAGCGCCCGGAATATGAGGTGTTTTTCCTCTGCAGTGAAATTGACCATCCGGTCGGTGGAGGAGGCTGAATACACGGCATGGGACTCATCTTCCAGGCTCATGGGATAACAGGCATTGACAATGGTAAATCCCAGATTCTCCACAAACGTGTAGAACCGTGAAAAAGCCTGCCTGAAACCGGAGTAGAATTGTTCCTTTGCCGCTTTTGAATCTCCCGTTAACACGAGGTCAAGATCTTCTCCTCCGGTATAGCGGTTGATGCCAAGATTGGCGGACGGATACAGGCCGTGCCGGTGAAAGATGGGCAGCGCTTTTTCTATGCCCCGGATGACCCCGTCAAGTCCTCTCATTTTTTCGTGCAGGGCGCCGTCGGCAGAGTCGATGCTGATCCAGAAGTTTCGAAGCTCAGTTGCGGCAAGGGTTTCGGCCAGTTTTTCCATCCGGTATTTGAATCTGTTCTCATTACCTTTGAATCGAAACACAAAACCGTTGGTGCCGGTCCTGATATATTGAATGCCGCTTTTTCCGGCATGGTTGATCATCTCCACCAGGGCATCGGGAAACAGTAGGGGTTCTCCGCCGGTAAAAGAGATTGCCTGTACCCCTTTTTCAGCTGCCGCATCAATGGATTTTTTCACTTCCTCCAGAGGCAGGGTGGAGCGCTCGAACCGGTTGGTCACCCGCATGCCGCACTGGGCGCAGGCGGCGTTGCAGGCGTCGGTGAATTGAACCACCACCTGGCCCGGCACTTTGCCCTGCAATAAGCGGAAAAGGGATTCAGGCAACTGCGAACTCCTTTTGCCCGGGTGCCGGATCGGTTCCGGCCGGCAGGTCATTGCGCTTTTTGCCTCTGATTTCCCGGTCATGGGCGGTTTCGGATTTTCGGCTGCCGAGGATATCATTGAGCGCTTCGTCCCAGCAGTAGTGCTCTATCACATGTTCCCGGGCCCTTTCACACATGGCGGCATAGGCCGGGTCTTTCTCCCGGATCATACGGATGAGTTCAAGGATCTTTCCGGCCCATTCTCCGGTGTCGGACACCGGCAGAACATGCCCGTTGATTTTGTCTTGTACGATTTCCTTGGGCCCGCCGGTGTCGGATACAAGGGCGGGAAGACCGCAGGCCAGGGACTCGAGAACCACCATCCCGAAGGTGTCCGTGGTGCTGGGAAAGGCGAAGATGTCCGAGCAGGTATAGAGTTTCAACAGTTTCTCGTTGGGGATACGGCCTGTGAAAAATACCCGGTCATACCCGTGCATCACCGCCTTCATCCGTTCCAGGTCCGGTCCGTTTCCGGCAATGACCAGGTTGACCTCCGGCTGGGTTTTCAACACCTTTTTGTACACCTCGGTGAGAAAGTCGATATTTTTGTCCCGGCTGACCCTCCCTGCGAAAAGGAGGGTAATCCCTTCCGGAATGCCCAGTTCATCCAGGAATTTTCTTCTCTCTTTACGGGAGAGGGTCGGAACTTCCACATCAAACCCTCTTTTGATCACCCCCATTCTGGAACGGTCGAATCCCCGCTCGTCAAGGATATGGATGTATTCCGCGGTGGGCACCTTGATCTCGTCGGTAAAGGAGTAAA
>JAIPEK010000107.1 GCA_021737205.1 Desulfarculaceae bacterium | reverse complement strand
CATTCCACGACCTTGCCCACTTTTGCCGGATCCCCTATGTTCCCCGGGTTGATACGCAACCCGTCCGCCCCGCATTCAGCCGATTTAACAGCCCGGCGGTGGTCAAAATGAATGTCCGCAATCACAGGTATCCGGACCCGGCCTTTGATGTGGGTAACGGCCCGGGCGGCCTCCAGGTCCGGCACAGCCACCCGGATGATCTCACATCCGGCATCGGTGAGTTTCCGGATCTGTTCGACCGTGGCAGTTACGTCACCCGTCGGTGTATTGGTCATGGTCTGCACGGCAATCTCCGCACCTCCCCCGATTTTCACCTCTCCCACCGATATCCGCCGTGTGGGTCTTCTATCCTTCAAAAAAGTCATCCGTTCTTCCATCCGTGTTTCATAATCCATTATGTCTAATACCAGAGGGGGCGGTAATATTCAAGCAAAGAGATCGGTAAAGTCAGGTATTAGGTATTAGGTATTAGGTGTTAGGTGTTAGGTGTTAGGTGTTAGGTGTTAGGTGTTAGCTAAAACCTAAAACCTAACTGCTTTCATATAAAAAAACAGCCATGATGCACAGCGTCACAACGAAGATCGAAACTTGACAGAGGCTGCGCCCTTTCGGCAATTTACAAATATGAAGTCCCTTGTTTCTTGTCCCTTGTTTCTTGTCTCTTGTCTCTTGTCTCTTGTCTCAAGTTTCTTGTTTCTTGTCTCTTGTCTCTTGTTTCTTGTCTCTTGTTTCAAGTTTCTTGTAAAATACGGCGGGAGAGGAAATCAAGGCTTACGTCGAGATGCTCCCTGTTGAACACTTCCAGCGAGACCACGCCGGTAAATTGCGAAAGGATGTCCATGATCTCGCGCGCGGCAGGATCCGGCAGGCGGTCCAGGGACACATGATCTTTGGGCGGAGTTGTGGAAAAATCCACCCCGTGAAGGTGAACAATGGAGATGTCCCGTGCCCATTTTCCAAAAAAATCACGGACACTGTATCCGTATTTGACAAGGTGGCCGATATCCGCGCACACGGAAAGATTGTACTTTTCGACCAGGGGGGCTGCATACGAAAACGGATACTCCAGGGTTTCCACGCTGACAAGGCCGGGATCGGAAATGGATCCTGCCAGACGATCCAGGCTTTCAGATGCGCTTTGCCTGAAAGTCTCGATATCAGCAGGTTTCGTTTTCGAACCGTGAAAGTCGAGATGAAGGGTGTACGTGGAAGGGGTCAAAGGAGAGCAGAGCTCCATGATGCGGATTATGGTGTCCACCGCTGATTTTCTTTTTTCGGCCTCCGGATCGGTAAGTGAAATATCAAGGGGCAGGTGTACATTAAATGTCAGATCGAACCGTTCTTTATACGCGGCAAGGGTCCGGATTTCGTCTGCAGAGGGCAGGACTTTTTCAGGAGCACTCTCGAAAACCAGAAGTTCAATCTCGTCAAAAACCGGTCCCAGTTTTTCCACATTCGGCAGTATCCGGTCCGGATAGATAAACGAAGTGGTGGCAAGACGGAACGGAGGGCTGATTGTCATTTGAATTTATCTCCTTATACAAAAAGCACGAAAAAAGAAAAAAACAGAGCCGATACAAAAGAGGAGAGCATCATCAGATCGCAGGCGCGTTTTACGTCTCCGGGTCCTGGAGGAGGAAAATCCACTCCTATATACGGCTTTTCCACAAGGATGCCGTGATACTCGGCAGGTCCCGCCAGCCGAATTTCAAGTGCGCCTGCGAACGCGGCCTCAGGGTATCCCGCGTTGGGGCTCTTTTGAAGACGTCCCTGTGTGACGGCAGTTTGAACGGAGCGCAACCCTGCTTTTGCACCGGAAAGCAGGGTTGAGGCAAGCGCGATAACCACAACGGAAATCCTTGCCGGGATAAAATTGGCTGCATCATCAATCCGGGCGGCAGCTTTTCCGAACCGGATATAGGTATCGTTTCTGTATCCGATCATGGAGTCGAGTGTGTTGACCATCTTGTAGGCCATGGCAAGCGCAGGTCCGCCCAGGGCGGCAAAAAAAAGAGGAGAGAGAAACCCGTCCACGAAATTTTCCGCTACACTTTCAACAGCAGCCCCGGCGATACCGGATTTATCCAGCTGCTCGGTTTGCCGCCCCACGATCCTCTGCACCATTTTTCGACCTTTCCCGATATCCCCTGTTTCAAGGGCATATCTCACATCGGCAGCCGCTTTCTTCAGCCCGGCTGCGGAAAACGCAAAATACAGGGTGATAACGGATGCCGTATTCCCCCAAATCGGTCCAACCTCATAACACACTCGAAGGAGTACATAAAACAGGAGCCAGACTCCCACGATCAGGAGAACCGCGAGAATGACCCCCTGGAGCCCCTCCGGAAGAAAAAGTTTCCGGAACCGTTTTTCCAGGATACTGACTGCGTAGCCCATGTATACCACCGGGTGGAAACGGTTCGGCGGATCCTTAAAAAAAAAGTCCAGCACGAATGCCGAAAAGAGAATAAAGGGGAAAAGATCAGAGGGCATGGGTGAGCTCGGAACGGAGGATGTCCGCGAGTTTCAGGTTGAGCCGGTGATCTTTCAGCGAGAAACGGACAAACTTACCATCACCGAGCCCGCGGAAGTTCGAGCAGTTCCGGATCAGGATTTTGTTTCGCCCGACACGCTGGCACACCTGTTCGGCCGTCAGGCCGCAGGTAACCCGGGCCAGCAGAAAAGAGGCCGCCGAAGGGAAAAGGCGGATTCCGGACACGTTTTCCAGGTTCTTACGGAAAAGCTCCCTTTCCTCCTGAATGAATTTCCTTGTTCGAACCAGAAACGGGGAATCATCCGAATGGGTTTCAAGCAGGTAAATCCCGGCCTTTTGCGCAAGGGCGTTCACCGACCAGGGCTGGTAGAATCTCATGACTTTTTCAACGGTATCCGGATGGGCGGTGAGAAACCCGATCCGCATGCCCGGAACGGTGAAAATCTTGGACATGGAGGACAGAACGATCAGATTTTTACAATCGGTCCGTGGAACAAGAGAGTGCTTTTCCGCATTCGGGACGAACGGGAGATAGGATTCATCAAGCACGAACATGGTGTCGGGATGTTGCTTGACCACCTCAACGAGCTCGTTTTTGGAAAGAAACGATCCTGTCGGATTGTTGGGATTGCAGAGAAACACCGTGTCGAATTCACCTGCCTTGCGGGATATGAGGGAAAGGTCGGGGCAAAAATCCGCATCCGTGTCCGCCGTCAAAAAAGAGGGGGATATACCCAGGCTTATGCAGCCGTCCCTGTAATCCGAGTAGGTGGGGCCTGAAATAAGAACTTTTTCGGATGCCAGGGCCAGGGGCAGGGTATAGATGAACCAGGTGGTGCCGTTTGCGGCGATCGTAGTTTCCGGATCAATATCCCGTTTTCCGCAGAAAGTGTGGGTCAGGGTAGAAGCATCCGCCTCGGGCAGCCTTTCCAGAGAACGGAGGTGATCAGCAAGAAATTTTTCAAACCCGTCCGGCGGGCCCAGGGGATTGAGATTGCTGCTCATGTCCGCGATCTCGTTTACGGCACACCCGAGCTGCCCGGCCAGAAATTCGACATTGCCGCCGTGACCTGTGATCATGAGAATATCCCCGCTCCGGCAAAAAGAAACAGAACCGCCTCGGTGATTTCCGTCATGGCACCGAGCATGTCGCCGGTAATGCATCCCATTTTCTTTTTGTAAAAAAGCAGCACCAGAAAAACCGTGGCACAGAAAGCCGCATTGAACAGGACAAACCAGGCCCCGGCAAAAACGGACAACAGCAAAGGGATTGCAAACCATACAAAATCCATGGCTTTCATCGGCCGTTCGAAAAAATCCCGTCCCGTGCCCGAGGGCCTGCCGTAAGGCAGGGAACGGAAACCGAACAGCATTGCCGTCCGGGCATATGCGGGAATAATCAACAGAAACAGCATGACTGCATGGGGCGGGTGGGTTGTTTTGACCGAATAAATCCCGGCCGTTTTCAACGCCAGGATACAGATCACCGCCACCAGTCCCATCATGCCGGTCCGGCTGTCCTTCATGATTTCAAGGGCCCTTTCTCTGCTCCGATGGCTGAACAACCCGTCAGCCGTGTCCCCCAGGCCATCCAGATGAAACGCCCCGGTCACCGCCGCCAGAAACACGGTGTCCAAAAGCGCGGCCGTTCCCGGCCCCCAGAAAAGAGAAGCGCACCGGTCCACAAGGATCAGCAGGATACCTATAACAAGCCCCACAACCGGAAAAAAACGGATCATCCCGGATGCTGAAAACCCGGCCTCCCTGCCTGCCGGCAGAATGGTGATAAACTGCACGGCGGATCGAAAATCGTTCCATGAAGCGGCAGGCGCACACGTTTTTCCCCGGGGGCCGTTTTCATTTTTCAAGGTTGCCATTGCAGGATTACCGCTCCCCCGTCCCGGAGGCTTTATAAAAAATCCCTCTTTCCTGGTGCAGCACGGTAATCATTCCCCGGTTTTCCAGATCCGAGAGGAACTTGGAAATCTCAGCCGGCCGCGCTCCGAGAATATTAGACAGATCTTCGAGCGTGCAGGGCCGCCTTTGTACAGTCTCGAGTATGGAGTCCGCCATGTCCTCCCTGAGATCTTTTTCGCCGTCTTTCCCCTGGTAAGCGGCAATGATTTCCATATTGTCGAATTCGAAAAAGGCGGCGATTTCCTTGAGCCGTTCCGGGGGGGCCGCTGTGAGAGAATCCCGGGTTCCCGGCCTGTCCAGGGTGTTCAGCTGGATTTTGTCCGGCTGGATCCGTCCGGCCGCCTCCTTGAGCTTTAAAAGCCCTTCTTCCGTGTCGTTGTAGCCGGGCAGGATCAGGATTTCAAGCCACAGTTTTCCTGAAAATTCCGCCTTCATGGCCCGGATTCCCTCGATATAGTCCCGGATATCGAGGGAATCACAGGGCCGGTTGATCTTCCGGAAGATTTCGGCATCCGCCGCATCCAGAGAGGGAATGATCAGGTCGGCATTCATCAGTTCCTGCCGCACTTCTTTGAGACTCAGCAGGGTACCGTTGGTCAGAACGGCCACGGAAACCTCCTGTTTGCGCTCCCTGATAAAATCGATCACCGTGCCGATCCCGCTGTGCAGCGTGGGTTCGCCCGACCCGGAGAAAGTGATGTAATCGGGGTCCGGGCTGGATGAAAAATACCGGTCAAGCTCCTGCTTCACTTCCTCCACCGGTACGTACTCAGCCCGCTGCCCGGTCAGCTGCGTGGTCCGTCCGCACTCGCAATAAACACAGTCAAGGGAACACACTTTATGGTATACCAGATCCACACCCAGAGAAATCCCCAGCCTTCTGGAAGGTACTGGGCCGAAAAGATATTTATACATGATGTACGTCCTTTTTCCGTTTTCCGTGTTTTCCTTGCCTGATCCGTTCCATGGCAGTTTCCTATTTAATGTTGACAGGAATACCGGAGACCATCCAGACGACATGATCCGCGGTTTTGGCCGTTTGCTGGTTGGCGTATCCGGCAAGATCCCGGAAAATCCTGGAAAGGCGGTTTTCCGGGACAACCCCGCATCCCACCTCGTTTGACACCAGAAAAACAGGACATCCGGGGCGGCCAAGGGCAGTCTGAAGCTGTTCCACCCGGCCCTTTATCCGGTGTTCATCCGTACCGCCGCACAACAGATTGGAAATCCAGAGGGTTAGACAGTCCACAAGAATCACGTCGGCCCGCTCTTTGAGCTCTTCAATACGTTCGCTGACCGCTTCGGGCTCTTCCACTGTAGACCATGCCTCGCCCCGTTCCTCTCTGTGGGCTTTGACACGCTCTTCCATTTCCGAATCCGAAGGCACGGACGTTGCCAGAAAAATCCGGTTTTCCCCTTTGATGCTGCCGGCCCTGGCCAGTGCATACCCGCTTTTCCCGCTCCTGCACCCGCCTGTAACAAATGTGCTCGACCCTTTCATTGCCCTTTCGTCCTCATGAAAATCCGTAAATACATTCTTTTATTACATCCGGTATTCCGGACGCAACACAAAAAGAAAAAAACGTCTTCTCTTTACAAAGATACTTTTCTATTATAATTCTTTTACAACAACGGAGCAAACCTGCAGAGAATTGGAAGGAAAGGAGGGGCGATGATCAATCCGGATACGGCAAAAGTTCTCTCATTAAAACCGGTCACTTTGAGCGAATGTCATGATTTGTATCTCAAAATCAATACCGAATTTCAGACTCCGGATGCCGTTCAGGAGTCCGTTTCCTGGTGGCAGGACAACCCGGAAAAACTGAACAAGCTGTGGTGGACGCTGAATTACCATTCGGAACAGTTTGACCCGGAACGCCGGATCCGGGCCCTTATTGAGAGACATCTGGACGGGATCGCCCATCGCCGGAAAGAATCTTCTCAAGCATAATCTTCAAAATCGTACGGTCGGTTTCGATCATGCCTTCGCTGCTGAGAATCCCGATGTTCCGTATGGTCTTTTCCGGCGTATCCCCGATGATACCGTCGGTCATTTTCACATTCAGGTCATACAGGGAAAACAGGGCCGCCTGAACCGCATTGCCCGATGCGGTTGCCAGCTTTATGGCGCAGCTGTTTTTCGCACCGTCGCATATCACTCCTGCAAGGTCTTCGATAATATTTTCCACTGCACTACCGATCCGGTCCTCGGACGCCCCCAGAAGCCAGGCGACCGCTGCTGCGGCGCCGGCGCCGGATGCCACCGAACAGGCGCATATGGCGGCCAGCCGCCCCGTATGACTCTTGACGCACGCGGTAATGATATGGCTGAGCCCCACGGCCCTGCAGAGTTCTTTTTCGCCGGCGCCGATGTGATCGGCAACCACCTTCACCGGAATAATGGCTGTCAGGCCGTGGTTTCCACTTCCGGCGGAACTCATGGCCGGCAGAGAGGCCCCGGACATCCGGGCATCTGAAGCGGCCGAGGTCAAAACCCGGGCCTTGTGGATAACATCGATGTTGATAAATCCCTCCCGGACAAGGGTCTCAAAGGTTTTGCCCACCCTGAGACCGCAGTTGTGGGAAAGCCCGTGGTCAGCCAGCGCCATGTTCATTTCAATGCCTTTTCTTATGAAAGAAAGGTCACCGGAGTCAAACTCTTGAACCATGGATACCGCCTGTTTCAACGTCAGCTGTTTCAAAAACCGTTCAAAATCTTCCGATCTGACGTCTTTCCCGCCTTCTTTTCCCGCGGCCGCCACCGGTGGATCTTCCGGCGGGCTGCCGTTCAGCAAAAGACTGGTGATATTGTCATGCTGGGACTCGATAACGGATTCAGCCGTATCCGGCCCGGAAACGATCCGGGTGTTGATGTACAATCCCTTTTTCTCGTATAACAGATGGACCGTGACCTTTTTGGATCGGAGCAGGTCGGATGCCTTTTCCACCTGCTTTTCCGTGATTCCGGCCAGCACTTCCATTTTCAGCTCCGGCCTGGCGGCAACGGCCCCCAGGGCCGCAGCAAGATCAAGGCCGGATCTTCCTCCGGTCCCGGGTATGCAGACAGCCAGCCCGTTTTTGAATATGTTCGGATCCAGCCGGATTTC
>JAIPEK010000106.1 GCA_021737205.1 Desulfarculaceae bacterium | reverse complement strand
CACCAGACTCAATCTTTCCGACCGGGAGCGTCGGATCATGATGGCGGCAGGAGTCGGCGCAGGGGTCGGCAGTATTTTCCGGGCGCCTCTTGCCGGTGCCCTTTTTGCCGCCGAAGTTCTGTACCGGGATCCGGAATTTGAATCGGAAGTGATTATACCGGCCGGTATCTCTTCCGTTGTGGCATACTGCATTTTCTGCCTGGTCTTCGGATGGGGATCCCTTTTTCAGTCGGCACCGAACCTGAATTTCCAGAATCCCCTTGAACTCGGGCCATATTCGATTCTCGCAGTGGTACTGGTGGTAACCGGGCTCTTTTATATCAAAACGTTTTATAAAGTCGGCGAATACTTTAAGCGCATTGCAATTCCCAATCATTACAAGCCCGCAATCGGCGGCCTTTTAACCGGTATTATCGGATTTTATCTGCCCTACACCCTGGCATTCGGTTATGGATTCGCCCAGAAGGCTCTATTCAACGAATTGTCCATATCCGTACTTCTGTTCCTTGCCATCGGTAAAATTTTCACCACCTCGTTCACCATCAGTTCAGGGGGAAGCGGCGGGGTTTTCGGTCCTTCCGTTGTGATCGGCGGTGCAATGGGCGGAGTTGTGGGGAAATGTTTTCACAAAGTGATGCCCGGGGTCGTGGAGCATCCGGAAACTTTTGTGGTTGTCGGTATGGCCGGCTTTTTTACCGCGGTTTCAAACACCCCGATCTCCACGATTATATTTGTATCTGAAATGACCAATTCCTACCATCTTCTTCTTCCGAGTCTCCTGGTTTGTTCCCTTTGTTATCTGCTGTCCACACGCTGGACCATATACGAAAAACAGGTCAAAAACCGGGCGGTTTCCCCTGCCCATTCCGGAGAGTTCATGATGGATATTCTCCAGGTCATCAAGGTCAAGGATCTGATGTATATGGTCAAAAAAGTGAAATGTGTCAATGAAGATATGCCGTTCAGCAAGTTCAAACAGTTTTTTTCCACAACAAAACAGCACTATTTTCCTGTCCTGGATCGATACGACCGGTTCTGCGGCATTTTTTCCTCCACGGACATACGGGAGGTGATTTTCACCAGCGATCTTGAAGAGCTTGTGGTGATGAAAGATATCATGGTCACCGATATAATCCGCACCGATGTGGATGAGGATTTGAACACTGTGCTGTTGAAACTGACCCAGAAGAACATCGATGCCCTGCCGGTTGTGAAAAAAGATGATGCCGGTGTTCTGCTCGGTCTGTTATACAGGCGGGACGTCATCGCCCATTACAACAACTACATACAGAAGATGAAGGCCGGGGAACTACATTAATAAGTCACCTTCATCAAAAACAGTCCCCGGGGAGGGGCTGTCGGTCCTGCAAGGCGCCGGTCCCGCGCGGAAAGAATTTCACGGAATTCTTCCGGACTCGATTTTAAAAGCCCGGCCTGTACAACCGTTCCGACAATATTTCTCACCATGTACCGCAAAAAACCGTTTGCAGAAATTTTGAATACGATGCCGCCTTTTTCCCGTCTTTCCACCGCGGCGGAATAGACCTCCCGTATCGTGCTGGATCGCGGGCTGCCGACCCCTTCAAATGATTTAAAATCATGACGGCCGGCAATCATCATGCAGCATTCCTGCATAGGGGCAAGTTGAAGCTCTTTTCCGATATGCCAGACATAATTTCTTCCTATGGCGATGGGTTCCGGCCGGTTGGAAATATGGTAGTGGTAGGTTTTGCCGACGGCGTCATATCGGGCATGGAAGCCTTCATCCACGATCCGGCAATCCATGACCGTCACAGGGCCTTTTATGAGGCTGTTTACCGCCTTTTTGAGGGCATCCGGTTCCATATCCGTATCCGCATGAAAGTTGGCCACCTGGTGTGTTGCATGAACTCCGGCATCGGTCCGTCCCGAACCGGTGACTCGGATTTGCCGGTTTAAAATGGTGGAAAGAGCACGCTCCAGTTCATACTGAACCGTGAGGACATCATTTTGCACCTGCCATCCGGAATAGGCTGATCCGTCATATTCAATTATGATTTTGAAATTTTTTGTCATAACCGGTTGCAAGGCACGTTGGCGAGCTTTTCTTCAAGGTATTCGTCTATCAATTCTCCGAATTTGCCGTCTTTATACGCTCTTTTGCAGGACCTGCAAACAAGAGATACCGTCCGTCAGGTTCGCTTCAGCTCGAGTACGTCTTCACAGGCGGGGCATTTGGCTTTGGATCTTTTCATATTCCGTTCCATCAAATGTGGGGGGATTGAGTTATTGTCATTATCTACGTCGTTTTTGGGATTATATACCAGATTGATAAGATAATGACAATAACGCGGGCCTGGTCCTTTAAGGGGTGACCTCATCTTTGAAAAATCAGATGCAAAAATTTGATCATTGAGGCAGGGTAATCGCATGAAATTATTCTCACCTCTTTATTCCAGTTTTCGGGCGGTTCTCTATAACTCATATTTGTGCATGGCACAGGCAGAGGCAGCAGACGATCCGGTGTAACCTGTAGCGGATTTAAATGCCGGAACCGGTCACACGATGTGACCGGTTCCGGCATTTGCCTCGGTGAACCCCTGGATGGGGTTCGAGAATGAGCGGAAGGTTGTGCCGGATCGGCTGCTGCCGGGAACATGGCACGGACTCATAAAATTTCATGCGATCGCTCTGATCATCGAGCCTGGTTGTATATCCTGCCGCAAAAAAGTATGGTATAGTGTGGATATGACAAAAGAACGGCTTCAGAAATTTCTGGCCCACGCAGGGGTATGTTCGAGAAGAGCGGCTGAACAGCATATATGTGAAGGCCGCGTGACATTGAACGATGAAGTGGTCCGTGAGATGGGCGTCAAGGTGGATCCGGAAAAAGATATCGTTTTATTCGACGGCTCTCCAGTCAAGAACCGGGAGGCGGACAAAAAAGTCTATATCGCTCTGAACAAGCCCAAAGGATATGTGTCATCCTGCTCGCACAAAGGGGAAATGATTGTACTTGATCTCATCGATATCCCGGAAAGAATCTATCCGGTGGGCAGGCTGGACAAGGATTCGCTGGGCCTGATTCTTCTTACCAATGACGGTTTCCTCCACAACCGGCTCTCCCATCCTTCCCATAACCATAGAAAAGAGTACGTGGTCACTACTGTCAAACCGGTGTCAGACAGGGATCTTAAAAAACTGGCAGAAGGGATCGTGATTGAAGGGGAGAAAACCCGGAAAGCCGAAACCCGGAGGCTCGGATCTAATAAATTTCTCATCGTTTTACAGCAGGGCCGGAACCGGCAGATTCGCAAAATGGCCGAATCAATCGGAAACAAAGTCAAGTCCCTCAAACGGGTTAAAATGGCGGGCATACCCCTTGGCGACCTTCAAGAGGGCCGGTGGCGGTATCTTACAAAGCCGGAGATCGAAACCTTATACAAATGACTGAATGCCTATGGTCTCCTTGATCGTTTTGAGAAAAGGGGCTGAATAAGATCTTGCCTTATCACTTCCTTTCCTGAGCACGGCATGGATTTCTTCGGGTGACTCCATCAGCTCATTGTAGGTCTTTCTCGGCTCGTCAAGGAGATGGTCGATATATTCAAAAAGCTCCTGCTTCATGGTTCCCCAGGCAATTCCCCCCTTGTACCGTTTTTTCATTTTCTCCACCTCTTCATCCGTGGCAAACGCCTTGTAAAGGGAAAACAGGGTACAGGTTTCGTGATCCTTGGGTTCGTCCGGCCCCTGTGAATTGGTCTGGATTTTCATGATCGATTTGCGCAGTTTTTTGGAGGTGTCGAAAAGCGGGATGGTATTATTGTAGCTCTTGCTCATTTTTCTGCCGTCAAGTCCGGCCAGAACCGCGCTGGATTCGTCAATGACCACTTCGGGAAGCCTAAACAGATCCGCATAATTATGATTGAACCGCGAAGCGATGTCCCGGGTCATTTCCAGGTGCTGCGTCTGGTCTCTGCCCACCGGCACCTTTCTGGCGTTGAACATGAGAATGTCCGCCGCCATCAGGATCGGATAGCAGAAAAGCCCCATCGTGATGTTCCGGTCCAGATCCTGTTCATTGATCTCCCGGTTTTCATCCACTGCTGCTTTGTAGGCATGGGCCCTGTTCAAAAGTCCTTTGGGAGTAAGGCAGGTGAGGATCCAGGTAAGCTCGAGAATCTCCGGCACATCGGACTGCCTGTAAAAAACACAGTTGCTCGTATCAAGGCCCAGGGCGATCCAGGAGGCCGCGATTTCAAGAGTCGATCTTTTCACCCGCTCCGGATCCTGGCATTTGATGATGGAGTGATAGTCCGCCAGAAAATAGTAGGAGGTGAGACTGCTGTCTTTGCTTGTTTCCACTGCAGGCCTGATGGCGCCCACGAAGTTTCCCAGGTGGGGGGTCCCGGTGGTGGTGATCCCGGTTAAAAAATCCGCGCTTTTCATTTGGGTATCCTTAATACAATACGTCAATACAATACATCTGCAATTCAAATTTCAGTGTAAATGAAAGAGCAAATACCACAGAACCCGTTTACATATCAACCGGTTTATTGGATTTTATGTACCGGCGGGCAAACTCGATTTCATCTTCTTTGGACTTGACTCTTCCGTCCAGTTTTGCATCAAGGACTTTTTTGAATACCTTTGAAAAAGAAGGACCGGGTGTCAATCCGAGCTCCATAAGGTCATCCCCTCTTATCATCAGTTTCACGTCCCTTAGTTTCGAGTAGTAGAAAGAAATGGCTTTTTTTACGTTTTCATCCCCGGCGGACGCGATCATGAACAAAATGAGTTCGGTGCTGAAAACGGACAGGAGCTTATGAAGGCCGCTGTTGGTTTCCGGAATGGATTTTTCAAGAAAAGCAAGATGCTCTTTCGCTCTCAGCCGACCGTTCATCACTGTTCTTCTTTCTTTTAAAGGAATTTTCAGATAAAGGCACAACTCTTCGGCCATCCGGTAGGGACATTTTGAAATCAATGCCATGAAGTAAACCGACCATCTCGGATATTTTTCATCCGTGTACAAAAGATCATGCCATGACAGGGCTTTGTATACTTCTTCCAGAAGATCGTAGGTTCGCTGGTCAATGGTCAACTGCGTATGCAGAACTTTTTCAAGGCCGTATTCCTGGAGGGCCCGGATGGCGGGGATGGGATTCTCCTCCTCAAAAATCTGTTTTAATTCTGAAAAAACGCGCAGTCCGCTGAGATTTTTGAATGAATTGATCATTACCGCGTTTTGTATCAGATTGGATGTCACTTTTCCGATGGTAAAATCATAACGGTTTGCAAATTTTATGGCCCTGAACACCCGGGTCGGATCTTCCACAAAGCTTAAACTGTGAATGATACGGATGGTTTTGTCTTTGAGATCCCGTCTCGCACCGAAAAAATCGATCATGGTACCGAAATTGTTCCGGTTCAGACAGATGGCCAGGGTGTTGATGGTAAAGTCCCTCCTGAACAGGTCAAGCTTGATGGAACTCATTTCCACGGTGGGAAGAGCAGCCGGGGTTTTATAATGCTCAAGTCTTGCAGACGCGATGTCAATTTTGCTTTCATCCGGGAAAATGAGCACGGCGGTACCGAATTTTTTATAAGAATGGACCCGGCACCCCTTTTCCGCGGCATACGCTTTTGCGAATGCGATCCCGTCCCCTTCCACCACGATATCGATATCTTCCACTTCTCTTTGCAAAAGAAGATCACGGACAAAACCGCCCACCACATATATATTCAGGTCCAGTTTGTCTCCTACTGCGCCGATGGAGGCCAGAATTTCCTGTATTCCGGTTTCGAGCCTCTGTGCGAGTATGTTTTTGACGTTTCTCTTCTTTGCTTCCTGGTTTTCCGCCTTGACCCCGCGGTCCACCTGTTTAATGTCTTTGTTGTGCTGGACAAGAAAATTGAGAAGGTCTGATCTTGTGATCACGCCGATTACCCGCTCCGTATCCACTACGGGAAGAATATTCTGTTTTTTCTCTATGATCTTGGATTCGATTTCCCGAAGAGAAGCATTGTACATGAGCGATTCAATTTCAGAGTCCATGTATTCTTTTACCGGAAGGTGGGCCAGGTCCAGGTACAAGGCTTTTTCCACGGTCTGCCGGGTGATATAGCCTTCAGGGCGTCCCGTTTTCCAGTCCGTGACCAGCAGGGTATTGATGTTGTAGCGCGTCATGATCCGGGCGGCCTTTTGACAGCTCATATTGATATCCACCGTAATGGCGGGTGAACTCATCAGTTCGCTGGTGATCAGGTTGGACTTGATTTCCTGGTAAAGGACATTGATCAACTGTTGCTCGACCTGGGCGAGGGTTTTGTTGTCAACCTTGGCGGAGGCGGCGTAGGAATGGCCCCCTCCGCCGAAAGAAGAAAGAATTCGCCCCACATCAAGTTCCGCCAGGCGGTTTCTGGCTATAATGCTGATTTTGTTTCCCATCAGGACAACGGCGAAAAATATATCCAAATCTTCCATTCGGACCACTTTCTGCACAATAGAGGCAAGATCGGGGATGTACTCGGAGGAGGATATCGTGGAAATGTACACGTTGAACCCGTTGATTTTGTGGTACACCATCTCGTTTAGAAGTTCGTTGAGCCATGTGACCTGTTCGGGGCGTATTTCTTTAACCACAAGGCCTGAAACGGTGTTCAGGCTGGCCCCGCAGGAGAGCAGGTAGGCCGCTTCACTGAAATCCTCCTGTGACGTGGAAGCATAAGTGAAAAGCCCGGTATCTTCATAGATCCCCAGTGCCATAACGGTTGCCTCATCAGGGGATATCCGGATATTGTTTTCCCTTATGATCCGCGTGAGGATGGTTACGGTGGCGCCGGTTTCCCGGGTGATCTGAAAATCGCTCCTTATGTCGTCTTTTGAGGCCGGGTGATGGTCATATATGTGAATCTCGATCTCTTTTCGATCCAGAAGTTCCTTTATATCGGTCAATCTTTTCTTTTGGCGCGTGTCCACGAGAACCAGTGTTTGAACGCCTGAAAAATCGATTGTTGAAGGAGAGGCCATGTTGAACAGGTAACTCATTGAGCTGATGAAGAAATCCCTCAGGTTTTTTTCCTGGGAACCCGGGAAAATCACCACGGAATCTTCATAGATTTTCTGGGCCGCCAGCATGGATGCCACAGCATCGAAGTCGGCATTGATATGACTTGTGATAACGGTTTTTGCTTTTACCTTTTTTTGCTTCTTTTTGTCCAAAACAGGCCTTTACCATAAAATCGGGGATTGGTATTGTGTTCAAAAGATAAAATCTATATAGTATACAAACGATAAATTTACAACGATATGATGAATAGCTGACTCTAAACAAGTTTGAAAAAGGGTGATCACAAATGGCTGTTGTGTATGATTGGAAGGGAAAGAATCCCAAAGGCAGGACCATTAAAGGAGAAATGGAAGCCGAAAATGCGGACCAGGTAAGGTCCAGCCTTCAGAGACGGAAAATTACCCCGGTAAAGGTCAAGCCTAAACCCAAGGATCTTTTTGAAAATGTTCAAGCTCTGCAGCCGAAAGTAAAGGAAAATGACGTCATCGTATTTTCACGGCAGTTTTCCACCATGATCGATGC
>JAIPEK010000105.1 GCA_021737205.1 Desulfarculaceae bacterium | reverse complement strand
TCCATGCCAAAGGTCCGGTCACAAACGAATAAACGGTATACATTCCGACACTCCTTATTCTTTGATATCAATAACTTCGCGCGTGAACTTCTCCTTTTCCATGCCCCGGATGAGAATCCGCGAACTGTCCGGGCTGAAAACGGGATTTTCAAGCCGTTTATATCCCGGGTCAAGTATCTTTCCGTCTATGGCGATATAGTACCGGCCGTTCTTTTCCACTTTTGCCGCCACATGATCGCCGTCCGGGCTGAATACGGGCGGAAAGGCCATATCGAAACGAGTCTCCCAGGCCTTGTCGTTTACAACAATCCCCCAGGTTCCCCTGTCTTTGAATACAGCCGCCAGTGTCGTGCCGCCCGGGCTTACAACCGGGTCGGTCAGATATTCATCAAAGGTGGAGCTCCATGGGGTATCGTCCACGGCAAAAGTCCATCTGCCGTAAACCGGTGCTGCAATGGCGGCGATCGTATTTCCGTCCCCGATGTAAAAATGACGCCAGAGCTGGTTGTACCCACGCTCCCAGAAAATGTCCCCGTCTTTGGCCAGATACCATTTTCCACCCTGTTTCACAGGTGCGGTTACGGATGAATCAATGGGAGAAAAGCAGGGTTCCCAGGCCGATCCGTACGAATTGTTCCATGGTTTACCGTCCACGGCTATGCTGTATTCGTAATAATTGTGACGGACGGTTGCGGCGGTGTGTTGACAGTCGGGTGAAAAGCAGGGATCCCAGACGTTCATGAAACTTTTGTCCCAGGATTTTCCATCCACAGCCACCGAATAGCAGCCTTTCCGGAATTTGAAGATTTCCCCTTCCAGTACGGGCTCGGTTTCGACAACGGCTGCGGAACGCTTCGCGTCCGGGCTCAGAATCATTGAGTTGAGCCTGGAAAACGTCTTTTCCCATGGATTGTCGTTGACGATCACCCCGTATTGAAGTTCGCTCTGGGAACATGCGGCAATGTCACTGCCGTTGTTGCTCATTGTCATTTTCCATACAAATTCGTATGTATTTTCCCAAGGCTGATCGTCGGTTGAAACCGTCCATTCGGCCATATCCGAAACAAAAGCTGATAACCGGTTGTCCGGGCCGTATTTCAAATTCCAAATTTTATCATATGTGTTTTCCCAGCATTGAATTGAATCATCTCCCGACTGGGTGCAGATCGTGAATTCCATTTCGTCGTTCCTGACGACAGCTGAAACGGATTCACCGTCATAGCTGGCATAGGGTTCTTCTATATATGAATACTCCTGTTCCCATTTTTCCAGATCGGCCACAGTTTTCTTGCCCACCTCCCAGGTCCAATCATCTGTGTTTAACATAGTAACGCTCCTTAGTGGATAACTGTTCGTTTGTTAAAACTTTACATTTGCATAACATAATAAATTTTTTTGTGCAAAGCATTTTACCAGGAATTCCGGGGCCGGAAAATTCTTAGTTATTGACTTTTGCAGCTGTTTTTTAGTAAAATAAAAGATTTGAATTTTTAGAGATATTTGACTTATATGATACATATTCTTGCGGTTTCGGATGAACAGGCGCTCAGGGGACGATTGCCCGAGCTGGAACGGGTGGACATGCTCATCAGCTGCGGTGACCTGCCCCCGTCCTATACAGAGGTTCTGATCCACAGATACGCCCCCCAGCACCGGGTTATGACGTACGGCAACCATGACGAGATTTTTTTTCACGATAAAAACCCCGCCTCCGATTGTTACTGCAGGGTGTATAAAGGGATGTACGTGCTCGACGGAGGGGTGTGTACATTCAAAGAAGGAGATAGCGAGATAGCCGTGGGCGGTTATTCAGGGGCGCCAGCTTACGGAAACAACCCGTTTTTTTTCTCGGAGTCCGCTGTGAAATCCTACATACGGAAACTGAAATTCAAGAATTTTTTCAAAGATTGCGGCATCGATATCATGATCTCTCACTCCGCTCCTTTTTTCGAAGGGTTCCACCCGAACATCGGCGCCTTTCACGAGCCGTCGGCTTCCCTGGCTGAAGCTGCCGGTATTCTGAATCCCAGGCTGTGGTTTTACGGACACATCCACCCCAGGTATACACCTGAAATTCTGAATTTTTATGTAGAAAACCTGAATATGTATCTGATCAATGCCATACCCTATGTATATGTGGTGTATGACCCGGAAACGAGAGAGGTTCAATTCAAAGAACCGGAAAAACCGATTCGAACGATTTGAGAGAAATAAAGATCCATCATGCAATCATTTGAATATGAATTTCTATACGGGAAAGATCCGTACAGAAAATATAAGGAAGCCAGGTCCATTGCCAAAAAAGAGGTCCTGCAGGCCAGATTTTTAAAACGGGATCCGTATCTCCCGAGCCTGGAAAACGACCTCAAAGGGTATAGATACCGTATCTCCGAGCGTCCGTTCTTTACCGGATACCTTCAACCGGAACGAATCCTGGGAACGGTGGATTCAGGCAGACGGTACTGTTTTTCTCATAACTTCATGCCGCTTCAGAGCAACTATACAGGAGATTTTATTTCCAAGTGGATTAAACTGTACAATACCCAGGCAGAGTGGTTGTCATCTTCAAGCAGGATAGAGCTGTTTGAATTTCTACGAAGATTTTATGTGAAAGAGGGAAACAAGCGGACCAGTATCGCTCGATTTGCCGGAATTCGAGTGCTTAACGCCCAGATCACCCGTATAATTCCCGAGCATGACGGATCTGATCCCAGGGTGGAGGCGTATTACGAATATCTTGATTTCGAAGCCGGAACCGGTATCAGTACCATATGGTTTTCCAGGCCGGGGGGGTTCCATGCGCTTGAGAAGCTCATTGACGAGTATCTCCCGAAAGGGAAAAATCGATACGAATTTTTCCTCAAGGATATGTATTCGGAGTTTTACGACAACCTCAGGCCCAAAAAACTCAACGAAGTAGCGCCGGGAGATTTGTTTCTTCAGTATATGCGGTTGATTCCCGGACTGAATCTTTCCCCCAAACAGGTGCGGCAGTATATCAAAAAGTCGATGGCAGCTGTGGCCAACGGCAAAAATCAGAAAAAGGATTACCTGCGGCAGGTGATCCGCAAATAAAAGCTTTGGAAAACCGGGGCTTTTTGTGTTGCCTGCGCATCAAACAGTATAGTAATGAGACAATGATGGATTGTATAAGATAAGGAGACGGTAGATGAAAAATGTGGTTATGGAAACATCTTTCAATGATGTGACTCTGGTGGGCAAAGGGAAAGTCAGAGATATCTATGATACCAAAGATGCCTATTTGATGGTGACCACGGACAGACTTTCGGCATTCGATGTCATTCTTCCGGATGCCATACCCGGAAAAGGGAGTGTGTTGAACCTGATTTCCATTTTCTGGTATGAAAAAATGAAGGATATCGTGGACAATCACCTGATCACCGCGGATGTGAATGAATACCCCGAGCCCTTGAGAAAGTACGGGGATATACTGGAAAACCGGAGTATGCTTGTAAAAAAGGCGAAACCCCTTCCGGTGGAGTGTATTGTCCGGGGCTATATTTCAGGGTCGGGCTGGAACTCCTACCGGAAAGAAGGACATGTTTGCGGAATCGATCTTCCGGACGGCCTGAGAGAGTCGGACCGGCTTTTGGAACCCTTGTACACGCCATCCACAAAAGCGGAAGCAGGGCTCCATGATGAAAATATCAGCTATGAAAAAACAGTGGAACTCATGGGGGCTGAAACCGCGGAGAAAGTCAAAAAACTCAGCCTTGATATATACAAACGGGGGGCTGAGATTGCCCTGGAAAAAGGGATCATCATTGCCGATACCAAATTTGAATTCGGAATCGTGGACGACAGGATCGTCCTGATCGATGAGGTGTTGACCCCGGATTCCTCCCGATTCTGGCCAAAAAAGGAGTACGAGCCGGGAAAATCCCAGAGAAGTTATGACAAGCAGTATGTCAGGGACTGGCTGATGCAGTCGGGCTGGGACAAGACACCTCCGGGACCGAATCTTCCAGAAGAGGTGATCCGGAATACAGCGGATACATATAAAGAGATCTTCGATCTTCTCACCGACGGCGGAAAATGATCACCGATAAAAGCGTCGGTCTCAGTGAGATTATTCAAGACGATCATCCGTACCGGATCACCACGGCCCGGTCTGTGGATTCTCTGTCCCGGTCTGTGGACCTTTCCGGAGTTCTTCACCCGTGCATTCTGTTGAAAGAGGGGGGTACGGAAGACCGCGGCGGGTATGTCGTTGTATCCGGGCACCTTCGGATTGAGGCGATGAAACAGACCGGGGGGACCCTTGTTCCGGCCCGGGTGGTGGATGCTTCTCAAGACCGGCAGGCTGCCCTGCTGCATTGTGCCAGGGCGGCTGTTATGGACAACGCTTTTTCCCGGCCGCTTGATATGGTGGAAAAGGCAAAAGGCGTTGCACTTTTAAACAGGTACATGAGTCTTGAAGAAATTGTGAAAGATTCTCCGGCCCTTTTCAATGAAAGGCTGAACCTGCGCATTGCAGAGAATCTTTTGACGCTCGGCCGGCAGCCCGCTAATATCCACCGGATGGTCCTTGAATCCAGACTTTCCATCAAAACCCTTGCAAAACTGGAAACGTTTGATCCGGATATCAGGGACAGATTCATCCGCCTGTTTCAATACATCAAAATGGGGCAGAACAAACAGCTGGATGTGGTTGTCCATATTCAGGAGATCGCCGCAAGGGAGGATCTCTCGATTGCAGAATTCATGGATTCAGAGAAAGTGGACTCAATCGTCACCATGGATCATCCGGATGAAAACCTGAAAAGCGCCCATTTGAGAAACTTTCTTGCAGAACGAAGGTTCCCGGAAAAAACAAAAGCCCGGCAAGAGTACAGAGCGGCTCTAAAAGAGCTGGATTTCGGCAACGCCATTTCACTGGACCCGCCAAGGGATTTTGAAGGGGACACGTACCGCATTTCCTTTGATTTTAAAACAGCGGACGAATTCAACCGCGCCCTGGACAAGCTGATCCGGGCAAGATACAGTGACAGGCTCCGGGAGCTTATCAAATGAAGATCGAAAAGCTTTTCATTGATCCGGCTGTCCTGGGAATGGAGGAAACCGAAACCATACGGCGGAATCTCAAACTCTCAGGTGAGGTTGTTGAAAAAGAGAGCGGGATTTTTGAATATCTGGCCGCTTTTCCCGATCCGGTGCTTCAGGGCAAAAAGACCCTGTACATCACCCATAATCCGGGGGCGCTGATCAAAGAGTGTCCCGGCACAAGCCATTACACCTGTTGCGATTACACCATACTTCATGCCGGTACTTTCTGCACCATGGACTGCTCCTATTGTATCCTGCAGGCCTATTTCAATCCGCCCCTTCTGAGGTATTTTGTTGAACACGAACGGATCCGGCAGGAGCTTGAAAATATCGCAAGAAAAGATCGGATATACAGGATCGGAACCGGTGAGTTCACAGACAGCTTGATCTGGGAGCCTATCAGTGATCTTCCGGCGTTTCTGGTCCAGCAGTTTGCAAAACAGGACCGGGCCGTTCTGGAACTGAAAACCAAAACCGTGAACATCGATTCCCTTCGGCATGTGGACCACAACCGGAAAACCATCGTTTCCTGGTCTTTGAACACGCCCGAAGTGATCCGGTCCGAGGAGAGGGGAACTGCCTCTCTTCCGGCAAGGTTGAAAGCCGCGCGTAAATGTGTCTCCTGGGGGTACAAGGTCTCTTTTCATTTTGATCCCGTTGTCATCGAACCGGGATGTGAAAAGGCGTATACCGAAGTGATCGACCGAATATTCGAATATATCCGCCCTGAAGATATCGTGTGGATCAGCATCGGCAGTTTCCGGTTCATGCCGGCGCTCAAGCCGATGATCGAGAAACGTTTTCCCGAATCCAAAATCTGTTACGGAGAGTTCATCCAGGGACTGGACAACAAAATGCGGTATTTCAAACCGCTGCGCATCCGGGTCTACAAGGCCATGGCGGACCGGATTCGCTCCCGGAGCAGGGAAATCTTTGTGTATTTCTGCATGGAGGATGAAAAGGTGTGGAATGAAACCCTCGGGTTTTTCCCGGAAAAGGAAGGGGAACTCGGTCATATGCTGGACAAAAGCGCGGCTGAACACTGCGGACTGGGGACAGGAAACTAGAAACAAGAGACAAGAAACAGGAGACTAGAGACAGGAGATCCGGTTGTCTTGTTTCCTGTCTCAAGTCTCAAGTCTCTTGTACTACGAGCTTTCCTCGTTCTCCGCATTCACCTTGTCGATCACTTTCTGGGCCATGTCACCGGGCATTTCCTCATAATGATCAAACTCCATGGTAAAGGTACCCCGGCCGCCGGTCATGGATCTCAAGTCCGGTGCGTACCTGAGCATCTCGCTCATGGGAACGTGGGCGTTGATCACCTGTTTTTCCCCGAGCGCATCCATGCCCAGCACCTTGCCGCGCCTGGAGTTGAAATCCCCCATTACATCACCGGTAAACGCGTCCGGCACCATGACCGAAACCTTCATCACCGGTTCCAGCATTACCGGATCGGCTTTCTGAACCGCAGCCTTGAAGGCGATGGAGCCGGCCATTTTAAAGGCCATTTCAGAGGAGTCCACGGAATGGTAGCTCCCGTCATCCAGTATGACTTTGAAGTCCACACACGGGAATCCGGCAAGGTACCCCCGTTCCGCTGATTCCTTGATACCGGCCTCAACCGCGGGAATATAGTTTTTCGGGATCGCTCCCCCCACGATCTGGTTGGCGAACTCGAATCCCCCGCCCCGCGGAAGGGGTTCCATGTTGACCCAGCAGTCCCCGAACTGGCCGTGGCCTCCGGACTGTTTCTTGTGTTTGCCCTGGACCCGGACGCTCTTTTTGATGGTCTCCCTGTAGGGAACTTTCGGTGTTTTGATGTTCACTTCCACATTATACTTGCGCTTGAGCTTCTCGCATGTGGTCTCGATGTGCACAAGGCCTCTGCCCCAAAGCAATGTTTCTTTGGTTTCCTCTTCGCGTTTGAGCATAAGGCCCTGGTCTTCTTCCAGGATTTTTCTCAAGGATTCGTGGATCTTGTCCTCGTCCCCCTTGGATTTGGGTTCTATGGCAAAGGAGATCACCGGCGGAAGCGGCTCAAAGGGCTTGAAAGAAAAGTCTGAGGATTCAGTCAACGTGTCGCCGGTCAACGTTTCCTTGAGTTTGGCAACGGCCACAATGGATCCGGGCAGGGCTTCCGATACGGGCTTCTGGGTTTTTCCGGCAAGCTCGAGAAGCTGGGTGAACCGCTCTTTTTTTCCTTTGGTCACATTGTAGATATTTCCTTCTTTGCCGGTTTTGCCGGAAATTACCCGGAAAACCGAAAGCCGTCCTGCATACGCATCAGCAATGGTGTTGAAGACAAGGGCGGTAAATTCAGCATCCGGATCGCATTCCACAGAAACTTCCTCTCCGTTGTGGTCGGTTCCGGTCCAGGGGCCACGGTCAAGGGGAGAGGGCATGTAATCATTGATGAAGTCAAAAAGGCAGTCCACGCCGATGGACCGGGTTGCGGCACCGCACATGGCAGTGTAGAACGCGGCGTCAAGGATCCCTTTGCGGAATGGGGCCTTGAGTTCGTCCAGACCGGGTTCGTGGCCTTCCAGGTACCGTTCTAGAAGG
>JAIPEK010000104.1 GCA_021737205.1 Desulfarculaceae bacterium | reverse complement strand
TAAAAACAAACAATCGAACGTTTGACTGCATGGGGGAAAAATGACTGAATTAATCGACATAAGGGCAAGGGAGATCCTTGATTCAAGGGGGAATCCCACCGTTGAAGTGGATGTCGTACTTGCCTGCGGGGCCACGGCCACGGCTGCGGTACCTTCGGGCGCTTCCACCGGTGCGCGGGAAGCTCTTGAGCTGAGGGACAACTCGGAAGCGAGATATCTGGGCAAGGGGGTTCTGAATGCCGTTGCCAATATCAACGAGGTAATCGCGCCGGAGCTGATCGGGTATGACGCCATGGACCAGGCCGGACTGGACCGGACCATGATCGACATCGACGGCACGGACAACAAGTCCAGGCTCGGTGCCAACGGGATCCTCGGCGTATCAATGGCAGTGGCAAGGGCGGCGGCCGCAAGTTCGGAGGTTTCACTCTTCCGGCACCTGGGAGGAATCAATGCAAGGGTGATGCCCGTTCCCATGATGAATATCATCAACGGAGGCGCCCATGCCGCCAACAACCTGGACATCCAGGAGTTCATGATCCTTCCGTTCGGCGCGGGTTCGGTCACCGAAGCCGTCCGGATGGGCGCGGAAACCTTCCACCACCTGAAAAAGATTCTCAACAAAGAGGGCCACAGCACCGGGGTCGGGGATGAAGGCGGATTCGCCCCGGATCTTCAGTCCAATGAACAGGCCATCGAATATATTATCGGCTCCATCGAGGCCGCCGGATACAGGCCCGGCAAAGACATCGGCATTGCCCTGGATGCGGCTGCCAACGAATTTTACAAAGACGGAAAGTACGTACTTGAGTCCGAAGGAAAAAAGCTCTCCGCAGAGGAACTCATCGATTACTATGAAAAATTGATCGGAAAATATCCCCTGTATTCCATCGAGGACGGACTTGCGGAACAGGATTGGGACAACTGGGAGCTTATGACCCAAAGACTGGAGAATTCCGTCCAGATAGTAGGGGATGATATATTCGTCACCAACCCGGATATTTTCAGGCAGGGGATCCACCAGAATATCGGCAATTCCATTCTGATCAAACTCAACCAGATCGGCACGGTATCGGAAACTTTGGATACCATTCAGATGGCCAAGGATGCGGGCTATACAACGGTGGTTTCCCACAGGTCCGGGGAGACCGAGGATACCTTTATCGCCGATCTTGCCGTGGGGGTCAATGCCGGACAGATCAAAACCGGCTCCATGTCCAGAAGCGACCGGGTGGCCAAATACAACCAGCTGATCCGCATCGAGGAAAAACTCGGGGACTGCGCCACATTTCCGGAAGATCTTTTTGTATGATGCCAGGGTCAGGGAAAATCCGGATTCTGCTTTTGATAGCCGCTGTTTCAGTTTTTGCGGTTCCTGTTGCCGAAGCGTTTGTTCCGATTCCCCCGCATCTTGTGCAGCTTGTGGTGGGGAAAATCAAACGGCCGACCGGGCTTGAGGCGGATCAGGTCACACGGGTATTTGCCGGGGCGCATGAAGAAAAAGAGGCGTATGAAGTCAAAGAGCACATCATCTACTCCTTTCCCGGGAAACTTCGGTGTGAAACCGTTTCCTCCTATTCACCGGAGAACCGGATGGTGGCCGTGGTATCCGGCGGCCGGTTTGTAAAGATTGTTGACGGTACCATCGAATCCGCCACGCGTTCGGTGCGGGACTATTATACGGATATTCTGCTTTTCAGGGACCGTGAACTGCTTGAAGAACGATTTGAAAAGACCGGAGTGGATTTTTCCCGCTCTTCGATTCAGCGGTACAACGGCAGGGTCTGTTTTGTTGCTGGGAAGCCGCCACAAGAGAATGCGCCGAGTTCGAGCTTCTGGGTGGACAAGGATTCTCTTTTCCCGGTTCGGTATACGGTGAAAGAGCAGGACCGGTTGGTGGATATCCGGTACAAGAACTGGCAAAAGGTGAGCCACACGTGGTACCCCATGCGGATTGAAACATTTCTGGACAAAGAGCTGTATTCCGTTATCGATGTGGCATCCTTCTCTCTGGAAACCGGGTTTGACCCCTCACTGTTCGATATTGACCGGATGATGCAGCAGGCGGAAAAACCGGTAAAAGAATAAAATCAAACTGAACACCAACGTAAGAGAGGAACAATGTCTAAAACCACCAAGTATATTTTTGTCACCGGCGGAGTGCTTTCTTCTCTGGGCAAGGGACTGGCGTCGGCCGCCATGGGGTTGCTTCTGGAAAGCAGGGGACTTTCGGTCACCATTCAGAAGCTCGACCCGTATATCAACGTGGACCCCGGTACCATGAACCCCTTCCAGCACGGGGAGGTGTTTGTCACGGACGACGGTGCGGAGACCGATCTGGATCTGGGACATTATGAAAGGTTCACCCATGCAAAGCTGGGAAAGAACAACAACTTCACCACCGGGAAAATATATCATTCCGTGATCACCAAGGAGCGGAAAGGGGAATATCTCGGCGGTACGGTCCAGGTCATTCCCCATATTACGGACGAGATCAAGCAGAGCATCTCCCTTGTGGCCGAGGATGCGGACATCGTGATCGTGGAGATCGGCGGGACGATAGGGGATATCGAGTCCCTGCCGTTTCTCGAGGCCATCAGGCAGTTCAAGTATGACGCCGGGGTCAACAACGTGATTTATGTTCACCTGACTCTTGTGCCGTTTATCAGAACCGCCGGCGAGATGAAAACCAAGCCTACGCAGCATAGCGTCAAAGAACTGAGAAGCATCGGTATCCAGCCCGATCTGCTGCTCTGCCGCACGGAAAATTATCTGTCCGCCGAGTTGAAATCCAAGATCGCCCTTTTCTGTAACGTGGACGACGATGCGGTTTTTACCGCCAAGGACGTGGACTGTATTTATGAAGTGCCGCTTGTGTACAACAAGGAGGGACTCGGGGACAAGATTCTCAAGAAACTCAATATATGGGCCAGAGCCCCCAGACTCGAAAGCTGGGAGGAAATGGTGGAAAAGCTCAAGAATCCCAGAGGCGAGGTGACTATCGCCATTGTCGGGAAATATGTGGACCTGACCGAATCCTACAAGAGCCTTAATGAAGCGTTGGGGCACGGGGGCATTTCCAATGATGCCAGGGTGAATCTCAAGTTCGTGGATTCTTCGACTCTCAAAGAGGAAAATTTCGCTGAAAGTTTTGAAGATGTGGACGGGATTCTTGTTCCCGGCGGATTCGGCTCACGGGGGATTGAAGGAAAAATTCTCGCGGCCCGGTATGCAAGAGAGAACCGGATTCCCTACTTCGGCATATGTCTGGGCATGCACGTGGCGGTGATCGAGTTTGCAAGGCATGTGGCTCAAATGGAGGACGCCCACAGCGAAGAGTTTGACGCCCACACGCCGTATCCGGTGATCTATCTGATGAAAGAATGGTATGACGAGCGGAACGACAAACTGGAAAAACGGGACGAGACATCGGACAAGGGCGGTACCATGCGGCTGGGGGCGTATACCTGTGTGCTGCGGCCCGACACCTTTGCCAAAAACGCCTACAAAAATGATACGGTCTCGGAACGGCACAGGCACAGGTACGAGTTCAACAACGAGTACCTCGAAAAGCTCGAAGGAGCCGGGTTGACCGTAGGCGGGACATCTCCTGACGGGAAACTCGTTGAAACCGTGGAGCTGAAGGATCATCCCTGGTTTGTGGGATGCCAGTTTCATCCGGAGTTCAAATCAAAACCGGATGATCCCCATCCGCTTTTCCGGGAGTTTGTCAAGGCGTCTTTGAAAAACAGAAAGAAAAAGAAGAAATAGGTACCCGTTCACGGAACGTTGAAATTGGAAATTGGAAATTTGGCCTTCATTCCCGACCTTACCCTTCTCCCCAATTTCTACTTTCCAATTTCAAGTTTCAAGCCGTTTAAACCGGATTGGCAGTACCGTTTCCGTTGATTTGAAGTTTCCTGTTTATGATCGATTCCGAAATTTTTTCCGCGGAATCGCCGAAAAGATCCTCGATTTCCAACAGGTTCAAAAGCTTGTCATCCCAGTCAAAGGTGGCGGACTCCAGTATCAGGTCCTTGATCCGGGTGTATTTTCCGCCCAGCGCCTTGATCTTTTTCAGCAGGGAGACTTCCTCTCCTTTTTTGAAATCCACATTCATCGACAGGATGTATTCGATCCGGTTGGGAGTAAGGGTGGACGGAGAAAGCACCGGTACCACCAGAATGCTTCTCGAATCCTTTCGCCCCTTTCCCAGGTACACGTTCTGTTCCCTTACGATGATGTTTTTGGTTCCTTTCAGCCGGGTATTTTCCTCTACACGGGAGACGGCGTCCGCAAGAGCGCCGAGTTTCCGGACCACTTCAATGGTGGTGTCCGCGGTGGGTTCTCCCAGGAGGTTCAGGCCGGAGACCCGGTACAGCAGGCTGCCGTTGATACGGGAAATCACCTCCTGCACATTTTTGAGCACCACCACGTTCCGGTTGGTGACCTGGGAGACCAGGACACCGTGGGCGGTCAGTTCGTCAAACACAACCCCTTCAAACGTCTCCTTGATCCGGCTGGTCCCGACGGTCACGGTCTTGGCCTGGTGCTTGATGGCGTCTATTGGACGGGCGGTGGTATTGACGGCGTTGGAGAGATTTTCAAAAAAGCTGTTGATCATGTTAACAGGCGTCCCTTTGACATTGAAATCCATCTCGAAATCCGAAACCGGAAGCCTTCCTGTGAGATACTTGGAAAGCAGGGTGATGTTGGAGACGTTGTCAAGGCCCATTGCCGCCGGAAAAAGATTTTCCCGCCTCCTTTGTGAAAACTCGTTGTAAAACAGGGCCACCGATTCTCTGAATTTTTTCTCAAGCAGGACTTCATAGATGTCGTTGCCCATGCTCAGGTATTCATCCAGGATCTCCTTGATTTTGTTCCGTCCGGTATACATGAATTTTGAGCTTTCGTTGATGGCAAGGGCGGCGTAATAACCCCATATGTGGCCCACCAGGGTGTTGAGCACCGGGGCGAAGTGTTCCCTCGTTTTCGGGATTTTGAACACATTCTCCGCATACAGGTCAAACCGGTTTTCATCCCTGTCAGTGATCACAACGGGAGATGCTTTGTGGGCGTGAAAAATCGCTGTATCCTTTATGATATCCGCCAGTACGCTTTCCCTGGTTCCGGCCGCACATATGAGGATCAACGGTTCTGCGGACAGGTCGATGTGTTTCTTGTCCTCGGTGTAATCAGATGAAATGGTTTTATAGCAGAGTTCGCTGAGTTTGATGCGGATTTCGTCCGCGGACGCCTTGTTGGCGCCGCTGCCCACGGTGGCCCAGTAGTTTTTGGTCACGGCGAGCCGGTCCGCGGAGGCTTTGATCTCCTCTTTCATCAAAAGGATTTCTTCCATTTTTCCTGGCAGCCCGGAGAGTTCATTGATCTCTTCCGTGATCGCTTCAGGGGACCGGGTGCCGAGAAGTCCTGCAAGATGCAGCCCGAGAATGGCGCCGGCTGCGACCTGGGAGTAAAAAGCCTTGGTGGAGGCAACGGACATTTCAATGTCCCGGCCGCTGCTGGTGTAAATGACCCCGTCGGTTTTAAAGGTGATGTCGGAATCCCGGCGGTTGACAATGGAAATGGTGCGGGCGCCGCATTCTTTTACAATGTCCACGGCCCGGTTGGTGTCGGTGGTGGTGCCGGACTGGCTGATGGCTACCACCAGATCTTCTGCCATGCTGGTGTTCGAATCCGGGTCTGATATGGAAAAACCGGAGAGTTCCGAGGCTTTCAGCGCCCGGATTTCAATTTTCAATGGATCAAGGTAATGGCTCAAAAGGCCGGCGCATGCCTGGGCCGCGATTCCGGCCGTGCCCTGGCCGATGAAGAGAATCCGCTTGATGCGGTTTTCCGCAAAGGCGGTCCGCAGGGAAGGGGGCATTTCCCCTTCATTGAGAACGGTGCCGGCAAGGCCGGTTTCCTGGTCGGTTTCAAATTTGTCCTCGAGTGTTCGTTCAAAGGATACAGGGGATTCGGAAATTTCTTTTAAAAAGTAGTGAGGGAAATTCTGCCGGTCGATATCCCTGGATGTAATCCCGCTTTCCAGGATATCTTCCTCGCTGATCCGGATCTCCTTGTTGTCATAGTAAAAAGAGGAGATCCCTTCAGTGGATCCGGCGCAGTTCTGGTCAAGTACAACGATCTGTCCTTTGTCCCCGCCTTTCAGCTTGATGAACCTGGGAGTTTCCTCCACAATGCCGTACAGTTCGGACGCCGCAATATAATGATCCGGGGCGATCCCCACAAAAAGAGCCTGTCCGCTTCCTTTCTGGGCCAGAAACAGTTTGCCCGGTGCCAGGTCCGTATGCATGCTGATGGCGTGAGACCCTTCAAAGTCGTTCACCGCGGACCGGAAAGCCTCCATGATCCCGTGCCCCTGTTTCAGGTAGTGTTCGATCTGGAGCGGGATCAGTTTGGTATCCGTGGAAATGGTGGGGTGTATCGGTTCGTACCGGGCCTCGTACTCGGTTTTGAGCTCGAGGTAGTTGTCAATGTCTCCGTTCAGGCTCACGTGGATAATGCCGGATTTCTCAATGCGCCGGTCCGAAGGTTCGTTGTCCACGGGATGGCAGTTGGATTCGGTAATATCTCCCACGGAAGCCCATCTTGTATGGGAGGAGACGGTGGAGGTATCCGCGATGAAGCCGGATATTACCTGGAAAAGCTGGTCGTTTTTGATCTGGGTCCGGATGAATTCCACGTTGTCCCCAAGGGAACCGATTTCAGCGGCAAACTTGTAAACAAATGCCAGGGTCACTATGGGCCGGCCGTTTTCCGGGCAGTGTCTGTGAACCGTAATGTCGTTATTGCAAAGAACCTCCCGGTTGGAGCGATCCTTGAGAGGTTCGGCCAGCCCCTGCCTGGAAAGCTCGGATTTGACATGCTCAAACCGCTCCTCTTCAAAGGTCAAAAGAATGGAAAGCCCTGCGGAATCACGACCCCTGACTTCCAGGCGGTCCATGCTGTTGAGTACCGAATTAATGTTTTTAAAGGTTTTTACGGCTTCCCGGTTTGATCCATCCGTATACCTGATGGCGAGACAACGGATTTTTTCGATGTTTTGCAGGATCTCTTTTTCAATGCACCAGCAGGTATCTTTTAACAGCTCCAGCCGGTCTGATACCAGGCGCCCCTCTTCTTTTAAAAGAACTTTCCTGTTTTCCCTGAACTGTTCCTGGCACGTGTCCGCAACCTTTTTGAGCCGGCGGTGCAAATCTGCAAGCCGGGTCTGTTCGGCTTCGTTTGAATACAGATCGATGAAACAGTGATGTTCTCGTAAAAGACGTGCCTTTTCCCAAAGCTGCTGCATGGTCCCGTTGCCTCCCAGAAAACTGTTTTCGATTTCTTTCGGGACGCTCAGGTTGATGCAGCAGTTCTTCTCAACGGTGCCGGCCAGTTCCTCCAGGATGTCTACGACTTGGGGTTCTGGAGTCGGGGTGCGTTGTTTGAACGCCACAAGGGCGGAGATCCCGCAGTTGAAGGTGTTTCTGGAAAAGGGAAAGAAGATGATTGAATTCTCCGGTGCACGGTCAATAGAACTTCCAAATACAATTCGGAGTGAAAAGAGCTTTTTGAAAAATGTTCTGCACATCATATGCCACCTTTTTTGTCCGACGGATTATTTATATAGTTTTAAGATAATATGAGAAGGCTGATCCCTCCGACGAGCTGTGATATAATCACGCTCAATTATTAACGCAGTCACCCAAAGGGCTGCAAAGATTAAGGAGGGAACAGCCATGGAAA
>JAIPEK010000103.1 GCA_021737205.1 Desulfarculaceae bacterium | reverse complement strand
GGCATCGGAAAAACCCGAGTACACACGGAGCTGCCAGTCGATAGTGCATCTGGGTGCCGCGTTTTTCAAAATCCACGATCCCGGCCTCCTTCAAGACGGACAGGTGTTTGGAAATGGTGGAGGTATCCGCACCTATCATGTCGGTCAACTCACAAACGCATCGATCCTGTTTGCCGAGCTCGTCCACAATGAACAGCCGGGTCGGATGCCCGAGAGCCTTCATGATACCGGCCCTTACCTCATATCGCTCTTTTATGTTCTGTTTCATATCCTCTCCCCCTTTTTTCTTATTTGGCATATTAACCAAATAAACATCTGTTGTCAAGCACTGTGAAAAAGGTGCGGAAAAATTGCCGTCCGGTTTTCCCATACCTTTCCAAGTTCAATGAACGAACTTATTTCATATGGTTGAATCCGCTATTGCTCGGCAAGTTTCTCACACAACAGAGACCCGTTGCCGCAGGGCTCTGTTTCAAACTGCAAGACCGGATGACTGATACCGAACTTATGAAAAAGTGAGTGCCTAATTTGAGCGGTAATTTCTTCTGTCCGGCTGACAGATTGATACGGTACAACCAAATGGCATGAAAATTGTGAGGGAAAAGTTTGGATGTAAACAAAAAGCGACACAATATCAATTCATTATGCCGCTTTTTTAATACTCTGATTTTTGTTCTTCTCAGAACGGAATGTCGTCATCCGGTTCCTGGCCGCCCCCCTGGCCGGGCTGTCCGGAAAATCCCCCGCCCTGGGGTCCGGAGGAGCTGCCGCCCCCTGGATAGCCGCCGGTCTCACCGCCGCCCTTGCCGCCGAGGAACTGGACCGTGTTGGCTACTATTTCCGTCATGTAGTGGGTCTGGCCCTCTTTTTCATAGCTCCGGGTCTGAAGGCGTCCCTCCACGTAGACCTGTCTGCCCTTGGACAGGTATTTTTCACAGTTTTCCGCCATTCTGCCGAATATGACAATCCGGTGCCATTCGGTCTTCTCCTGCCTTTCCCCGGAAGTTTTGTCCGTCCACTGTTCGCTGGTGGCAACGGCGAGATTGACCACTGCCGTCCCCTGCTGGGTGTATCGGATTTCCGGGTCCCTGCCCAGGTTGCCGATGATTATTACTTTGTTGATTCCGGCCATTTGTACTCCTGTTGGTTTATTTTGTTATCGATCCGTCTGAAGTATTACCTGAATAATAGCCCGGTGTCAAACCGGCAGCTGAAAATCCTGTTCGATAACGGTCTGAAAATGAAGTATTTGTGAAAAAATGATTCATTCCCTGCTTTTTTCTCTTGACAGAAGGTCTGCTTCCTGTATAATAGCAAATTGTACATCTCAGGATTGATGTACGGGTTTCTTCCGATAGGCGTATTTCCCCGAATTTCATAACGGCTTACTACCCCTTCCCGCACGAAACTCTTTATTTTTTTATTATTTATTACAGGAGAATGCCAGCATGGCGAACGGTATCGTAAAATGGTTTAACGACGCAAAAGGTTTTGGATTTATCGAACAGGAAAACGGAAAAGATGTTTTTGTTCATCACACAGGAATCAACGCAGTGGGTTTCAAGTCACTGAATGAGGGAGACCGTGTGTCGTTTGACATCGAAGAGGGCCAGAAAGGACCTGCTGCGGCAAATGTCACAGTAGAATAGCCTTCTTTGTATTTGACCTTTACGGGTCATCTGATCGAGAAAAAATTCAGCCCCTGGACGGAAAAGAATCCCGTTCAGGGGTTTTTTTGTTCGGGGACCGGTGAAAAACCACTGAAAGGGGAGAAACAGCCGCCATGACCGTCGGTAATATGGAAAAGCGGATCAAGAGAAGGGTGACGGCAAGGGATCATACGTTTTTTTGCGTGTGTTCGCCGGGAACCGGGAATATTTGCCGAAAGGAGCTTTCCTGCCTTGGCATCGATCCCTCAGGCATAAGCGTCACAAAGGGCGGGGTCGAATTCACCGGAAAAGTATATGACTGCTATTTGGCCAACCTGTACCTGAGAAGCCCGGTACGGATTCTGATGCGCATCTGCGGCTTCCGGGCGGAAAGTTTTGCAGAACTGGAGAAAAAAGCGTCAAACGTGGACTGGGAATTGTATGTCCCTTCCGATGCTGCAGTGGAATACTCGGTTTCCTGTTCGAAATCGAGGCTCTATCATACCGGAGCTGTTGAAGAAAGACTGGTCGGCATTGTTTCAAAAAAAGCGGAAAAAGACGGGATTTCTTCAGCAGATTCGGCGGAAGGCCGCCCCTTGGTCAAGCTCTACGTACGTGCGGAAAATGACCGGTTCGAGATATCAATAGACAGCAGCGGAGATCTTCTGTTCAAAAGAGGTGTCAAGGAAATGGCGGGCAAAGCGCCCATTCGGGAAAATCTCGCCTTTGCCCTGCTGCAGCGGGCCGGATTCTCGCCGGAGGACATTTTGGCCGATCCCATGTGCGGGTCCGGCACCTTTTCCCTGGAGGCGGCCATGATCAAAAAACGGATTCCGCCGGGATATTTCCGCGGTTTCGCGTTCGAAAACTGGCCCTGTTTCCGGCCGGCACAGCTCGCCCATATAAGAAAAAAGGCGGCCGAACAATTTGCCAAAGCCAAAGAAAAGTCGGTTTTTGCCTTTGACATAGACGACAGGGCACTGGATTTTTTTGAAAACCGTATGAACGCATGCGGACTGCACGATTTTATCCGGATTGAAAAAAAAGATTTTTTTGATCTGACTGCTGCAGATTTTCCCAATAAGGGACTCCTCGTTCTGAATCCCCCATACGGCAAGCGTATGGGAAGCCGGGATGAAACCCGCGCTTTTTTTCAGGAAATTTTTGAAAAGCTTGGGGCCGATTTTAAAGGGTGGCGAACCGGCATTGTGATACCGGACCGCTCCCTGGCTGAACTGTCCGGGTTCAAGTGCCGGATCTCCCCGTTTTTTCACGGGGGGCTGGATGTGTTTGCACTGACGGGAAAGGTTTAGCGGGTGATTTTACTCAAGGCAAGATCGGCGATGGCATTGATGTCCGCCACGTGATGGACCGCATTCTGTTTCACCGCTTCCAGCGGCATGCCGTATACCACGCAGGAGTTTTCATCCTGGGCGATGGTTACGGCCCCGGCCGATTTCATGGCCGAAAGCCCTTCAGCACCATCCGTTCCCATTCCGGTGAGGATGATGCCCAACGCATTGGCACCGGCGTGCCGGGCAGCGGATTTGAAAAGAACATCCACTGCAGGCCGCTGGTGATGGACCAGGGGGCCCTGCCGGATTCTGACGAAGTATCTGGCCCCGCTCCGGTCCAGCAGCATGTGATAGTTCCCCGGCGCCACCAGAGCGGTTCCGTTTGTCACCGTATCTCCGTCCTCTGCTTCCTTGACCCGGATTTTGCACAGCGTGTCCAGGCGCATGGCAAAACTTCTGGTGAACTGGGCGGGCATGTGCTGGACCACCAGCACTCCCGGGGAGTTCACGGGCAAAGGTTCCAGCACCCGTCTGATGGCTTCGGTGCCGCCTGTTGAAGCGCCCACTGCGATCAGTTTGTTGGTGGTTTCGGAAAGAGCGGTGGACTGGATTTTGGCCGGAGCGGTCTTGTGGGCGGAAAGCTCCCGCTTTTTGGATATATCCGCACCTGCCGCGCCCCTGATTTTTTCCGCCAGAACTTCTCCCATGTCCCCTACGGAATAAGCTGCGCTCGGTTTGGAAACCACTTCGAGGGCGCCTGACTCTATGGCTTCGAGGGCAAGGTCGCTGCCCTTGGGTGTCAATGAACTGACAATGACCACGGGCATGGGCTTGTGCTTCATGAGCTTTTTTAAAAAGGTGATGCCGTCCATGCGCGGCATTTCAATGTCAAGCGTGATCACGTCCGGTTCCAGTTGAACGATTTTATCCCTTGCCACATATGGATCCGGTGCGGTTGCCACCACCTCGATATCCTTTTGAGAGGAAAGCTCTTTGGACAGGACCTTTCGGACGATGGCGGAATCATCCACCACGATGACCCTGATGCTCATGTCAGGCTTCACCCTTTTGGTCGGTGCCGGAAGGCTGCCGGAGCTCCGCGTCGATGGCAAGCCGCCCGCCGATGGTCTCGAAGATGACAGGGGCTGCGGTTTTCCGGAGGTCATGCGGGTCAATGGGTTCGGGAAGGCCCAGATGCGAGGAAACCCGGTCGTCGATTTTCCTGAGCGCATTGCCGGCGATCATGTTCAACGCTTCTGTGAGTGTGCCGGCAGTATCATCTGTTGAGACCTCTTCGGTGTTGAGTCCCATAAAGTTCCCGGCCATCATGCGAAGAAGGGTCTCTGGTACGAAAATGCGGATTCGGCCGGACACGGCCCCGGAAAAAGAGATCCCGGCCGCCCGGACCTCGTCCGGGCCGCACAGCCCGGATTCCTCGATGGATATCCCCGTGTTTTTCTCCACCGGAAGGAAAAACATCGTTTCCATGACTTCAGAAGTCGAGGTCGCTGTCTGTTCCATCAGATTCTGCATCATAATCGGATTCTCCAAGGATTTGTACCAGAAGGTCCCGTACCTGCTCCGGGGTAAAAGGCTTTTTGATGTAGCCGTGTGCTCCCTGTTCCATGAATTTATCTATGATTTCACTGCTTCCCTCCGTGGTAACCACCACCACCGGGATGTGAGCCAAAGCAGGGTCTTTTTTCATGGAACTGATCATCTCCAGGCCGTCCATTTCCGGCATGGTGTAGTCGGTGATCACGATATCCACCGGCTGGTTTTCGAGTTTTTCAAGGCCCTGTTTTCCGTCGGCCGCTTCCAGAAATTCAGAATCACTGTATCCTGCGGCTTTGAACGTTTTTTTCAGAACCTTTCGCATGGGAGACGAATCATCCGTCAGCAGTATGGTAAAGGGCATAGACTCATCCTTTGTTAGATATTTTTCAATTGATTACACCATTTTCAAAAGGTTTTCCACCTCTTCCATCTGAAAGGTGAATTCGGCAATCATGTCTGAGATATCGTCCGCGGTCAGGCCGAGTTCTTGTGCCGCATGCCTGTGAAACCGGTAGGCGAGCCCGTCCGCTCCCACGGCGAATCCCATCATCATGCAGATACAGTCGGCAAGATATACAGTGAGCACCTCCCGGTCCTTTTTCATGGTTTCGTCATTCAGATGATGGTGCCGGATGATTTTGACCATTCTTGGGCTGAACTTCCACATTTTTGCGATCATTCCGCCGAGTTCGGCATGATCCACGCCGATGACCTTTTTTTCCGCCTCCCGGAAACTCAGGTTGTGGTTTTGCACGAGAAAATTGATTCTGTCGAAGCGGTCGGCAATAAACCGGTCCAGGACGGTTTTGCCGATATCCTTTAAAAGGGCGGCCGTAAAAATGGTGTTCCGGTTGCCGATTTCAAGCCGGGCGGCGATCTGTTTTGCGATCATGGCCGAAGATACCGCATACTTCCACATGGCGTCTTCCCGGATTCCATACCCGATGTTCTCTTTTCCCATAAGTCCGTTCGCTGATTTCAGCAGCACAAGTTCGACCACCTGGTCCACCCCGAGCATGGATACGGCGTCCTCCACGGACTCAGCCGGGTTCTTTAACCCGAAGTAGGCGGAATTACAGGTTTTCAAAAGATTGGCCGTCACCACCGGATCGTATTTGATGACCCCGGCAATGTCTTTCATGGAAGCGCCCTGGGTGTCCACGATCTCGATCAGCTGGGAGACCACGGCCGGAACCGGTTTCAGGCTTTTGATCTCTTTTATGAGCTCCTGTATCGCACTCATATTCTTACTTCCTTTGATCCCGAGGTTTTGACATGGATGTCGCCCGTGCCGATCTCGAGCCGTACGGTCCGGTTGACGTTCCCGCCTACGTTTTCGCTGTCGATCAGGACGTTGTTCTTGAAAAAAATTTTTTTCAGCGCCATATAGTTTCTCTTGCCGATATTGAAAAAACCTTCCTGGTCGAGAATCTCCGCGCCTCCTGCTACATAGACCCGAATCCGGTTCTTTCTGGCTCCGAGCTGGTACGAGTGTTTGAAAAGCCTGGGGATACCCGTGTCTGCAAACATGTACGGTTTTTCAGCGGCTTTTCCCCTGTCCATGGACGAATCCGGCAGCATATAGTGGAGAATCCCTCCGGCACGGGCGGTCTCGTCATATATCACAATCCCGATGCAGGATCCCAGGGAATAGGTGACCAGGACCTCTCCGGGGTCGTTGCTTACCTGCATGTCCGCCACACCGACGATTCTGCGCAATGGTATTTTTCCTTTTTCCGCCGTTATTCTTCCGCCGGATCGAATATACTCTGGATATCCAAAATCAAACCGACTTTTCCGTCCCCGAGAATGGCGCCGCCGTCCGTTGGTTTTTTGACATACAAGTTGAATGCTCGGGTGACACCGTCCAACGTATCGGCTTTGCGGTTTTGGACTATGAATTCAATCAATAGTACGGTAAGGAAGGGAAAAAATCAAGGAGTGAAATTTTACACGAAGGAGCTTTCCTTGATTCCGGAGGCCTTGGGGGGACAAACTTTGATCAGGCCGGGCATTATGGTGTTGCGTCCGTTTTTCTTTGCTTTGTACAGCATGATGTCCGCGTCCGCTATCAGGCGGTCCATTGTGGAATCCGGCCGCATCCGGACCACACCGAAACTTGCGGTCACACTGATGGTGCGGTCTCCGCTTTGAATTTCAAGACGGGAAATCTTTTCCCTGAGCCGTTCGGCCAGTTCCTTGGCCTTTTGTCGATCGGTTTCCGGAAGGATGGCGATGAATTCCTCACCCCCGTATCTTGCCAGGATATCACCCTGCCGGATGTTTGCGCGTACGGTGGAAGCGACTTCCATGAGCACCCGGTCTCCTGCCGGATGTCCGTACCGGTCGTTGATATCCTTGAAGTGATCCAGATCGAACATGAAGACAGACAGGTCGTTGTTGTGCCGGGCCGCGTGAGCCATGTTTTTTTTCAGCTGGTTCTCAAGCTCCCGCCGATTGTAGCAGCCGGTGAGCGGATCGATGATGGCCGCGTCCGTAAGCCTCTCGATGCTGATCTGTTTGGAAAGCGCCGCCTGGGTGCTCTGAAGGATCATCTGGACCATATCTCCGTGTCGGTCCATAGCACGGTCGGCGGCGAGCATGTACACCTTTGCCTGGTAATCTTCGCTGCCCAGTGTATAGGTGGTAAGATTTTCCATGCTGAATTTTTTGCCTACGGATTCATCCGGATCGAGCCGGTGGTTGAGGTAGTTGATCTGAAACCGGTTCTCCAGATGAAAATCTTTTCTGATAACCTCTTCCAGGGAATGCTTGTACATCTGTGGATCGATCCAGGCATCCGTGGTTTCATCTTTTTTAACGGCGAAACCGAAAAGCCGGTAGTTCAGAATATTTTTCAGGCAGCTGGCCAGCTCATTGATGATCTCTTCAGGAGATTCCTTCTGGTTCAGTGATATGATATACCGTGCCAGCCTCCTGTGGTCGGCGTCTCTGGCCGCCGAGCCGAAGAGCATGGAAAGTGCCGCCGTCATTTTTTTCTGAAACCGGTCGATTGTCTTCATCTGTATTCCGCTCCTTTGGATACTGTGTCCATTTCCATTTAAGAAGCAGATATTGCAATTTGAATGCCATTGAGACATAAAAACCGGTATTTCCTTTGAAAACAAAATGTTGCGAAAAAAACAAGCGATAGGGTGTCAACCGGGCCGGAAAAAAATGCAGGAGAAGCGTCATGAAATTGACAAGGCTTACAGGGTGCCTTTCAGGCCGATCTGCTCCGCCACCGGTTTCATGCCGGTTATGGTTTCGGCGATCAGGTCGGAAAGCTCCATTTCCAGCATGGCC
>JAIPEK010000102.1 GCA_021737205.1 Desulfarculaceae bacterium | reverse complement strand
CGCCGTCCGGACAGATTGCCGAAAAAGTCCTGCCGGAAAACGGAGTGGAAACACCGGAGGATATGGAAACCTGTTTTTTTGATTATCTCAAAAAGAGGGTGGATGACATCGGGTATCTTCTTCTTCAGCCGGCACCGGGTATCGACCCGGACGAAGCGTATGTGCGGGATTACCTGAAGGAATGGGAAGACGATGAAAAGGATGCCGGATTGCTGTGATACTGTTCCAGGTGGATCAGGTAGGATTTGATTTCCAGCCCGCTTGAAAATCCCCCCAGGCTTCCGGATTTTGCGATGACCCTGTGGCAGGGGATGATAACGGGCAGCGGATTGGCGCCCAGTGCGGCTCCCGCAGCCCGGCAGGCCTTGGGATTGCCGGCGGCCCGGGCTACATCTTCATAGGAAACCGTCCTGCCGTAGGGAATCTGCAGGGTCGCGTTCCAGATTCGCTGCTGGAAAGGCGTTCCTTCGGGCAGGCCGGTGCATGAAATCGTTTTTGTCTCCCCTTTGAAATAGGCGGCGAGTTCAGCGGCCTTGGGTCCCGTTGTTTCCTCATCCGCCTTCCAGGAAGGATCGGGGGAAGGATCCCGCCCTCCGGATGGAAGAAGAACCCTGTACGGGAGTTTATCTTTCCGGGCGTAAAGGATGCGGCCTATGGGGGTCGGTATGTAGGTATAGAAAATCATTCGGGCGCCCCTGGCTATGCCGGTTCAATGTTGAAGATCACCGGGATGGTGTGCAGATCGGAATTGACGGTTTGTGTGGCGCCGATTTCCCAATCCTTGCATCCGGCTTCGTCCCCCAGAATTTCGTCAATGCTTTGCGCTATCCCCTTGAGATTGATGATCGGGTGGCGGGTGAAAACTTCAGGCAGGCCGTGCGTGAGACTGCACACAAGACACTTGCCCTCCCGTTTTGTAAGGTGGAACTCGAATACCAGTTGAGAGTTTTCCTGTCTGTCGAATTTCAATTTGATGTCGTAGGCCCCTTCCGATGCATCCCCGTAGAGAGCTTCAAAAAAATCATCCGTTTTTGTCGCCGGGAAGAGGGCTTCAACTTTTTCCTGTGTAAAAAGGTCTGAAACATCCAGTTGTGTCATGGCAACTCCAAAGTTTTATCCTGTCGGTTACAAATTTTTCTAAGGGTACAATATTCATCCGCTTCAGGCAAGGGATTATATTTTTCCCCGGATCAGAAGGGCTTCAAGGAATGCTTTGTAATCGATCATAGCTTTTTTAAAGCCTTGGGTTCCGTATTTCATGTTGGCTTCCAGCACATAAAACGTGCCGTCTTTTTCGATGAGGTCGATTCCCACATCGTCCCAGCCGCATTTTTGTGCGGTATCCAGTGCAAGGCGGTGCGCCCGTGCCGGAACCGTGTCAAACCGGATGGCCCCGCCCTGTGAGACATTGGTTCTGAAATTTCCTCCGGCGGGGATTTTCCAGTATGAAAGAACGACTTCCTTGCCGATGATCACAACCCTCAAGTCCCTTTCAGCCGGTATATATTCCTGGATATATGCCGGGTTTTCAGCCTCAAGGTACTCAAAAAGAGCTTTTCGGCCTTCAATCAGGTGTACGTCTCTGCCTTTGGAGGAGCCCCGGGCCTTTTTGGCGATGAACGGAAAAGAAAAAAAATCGAGTATCTGCTGTTTCTGTCTCTTTCCGTAAAAAGTCCGGGTGAACGGATGCGGGATGTCCAGCATTTCAAAAACAGCTGTCTGACGGATTTTGTCCTGGGCGAATTTATAGGTATGAAAACTGGGGAATGTATCTTTTCCCACGGCATTAAAAAGATCCGCGTAAAAGGCGGTGGGAAAATAAATTCGGGCGGCGTCCCTGATGAGTCTCTTCTCGTATTCCGAATAGTCGTTGAAGTTCGGTTTGAGTCCCAGTGTGATAATATGGTTCGAATGTTTCAGCCGTGCCCCGAGTGCAATATGTTTTGGTGAATTCATCGGGGTGCAGGCCGTTGGTGTTCAAGATCTTTGATCCGCGCCGGCTCGGGAGGGAACGGCGCAATGGCCTGATCCGGGTTGACAAAATCCTGCTGCATAGTGCACAGGATCACGGGAAGTGTGTTCGGCGGGTAAATCTCACGGATTTCCCGGGTGAAATCCACGCCTGTGATATCATGTAAAAACAGATCCGAGATTACCGCAAGCGGACGTTTCTCCATGATGGATTCAAACGCCTTCTGGCAGGTATCAAAAAGCACCGGCCGGAACCCGGACTGATAGATGAGCTTGTCATACACTGCAAGCCGGATTCCGGAAGAGCTGACCGCCAGAATCCTGTGCCGCCCGGCTCCGTTTTTTTCAAGGAGAATGTCCTGGTATTTTCCGGCGGTGGATTTTAGGTTCCGGCCGTGCAGGATGGCGATATAATTTTCCAGTGCGGAAAAGGAAGCCCGTGTTGAAAGATGGTTGGAGGCCATGTAGAAAAAAGTATCTGAAATCATCAGATAATCGGTCAGGTTGCGGGTATGTGCATCCAGCAATGTTTCAGCCAGTTGCGCGCCCTGGCGGGTGCCGGATTCGATCCGGTCTTTCACTGTAGCCCGGATATGATCCCCGGGGTTTTTGTCCAGGACCCGGGCGGCAGCCATGCGAACCTGGGGTGAGGGGTCTTCCAGGCCTTTTAAAACCAGATCGGCGGATTCCAGGCAGGGAAAAGCTTCAAGCGCTTCATACGCTGCAAATCTGACCGGGGCGGGCAGGGTTTTGTCATTGGCAAGGGCTAATACATCGTCTGCAAGAGTTTCAGGCAGCGTTCTCGAGACAATATGCAGTGCGGTAACCATCAGGTTTGGTATGCCGGAAGCAAGGCTTTTTTGAAGGACCGGCAGGGCGCTTCCGTTGTTTTTTGCAAATTGTAATACGGCCTGGAAACGTTCTTTTATAACCCGGCTTCGAAGTTTCCGGATGCGGTCATCCACGTCGTCTGAAAAAGCTGTTTTTTCGAGCGGAGAGGCGAACGAGCTTTTTGCTTGAATCCGCTGGATTGCATCCAGAATATTCCGGTCGCGTTTGCTTGTGGCTGCGGCTTTCCGGAGGCGGTCTAAAGCCTTTCCGGATGCCGTCTTTTCCAGAGCTTTCACCGCCAGTGCTTTTAAATCGGCATCGTTGTACAGAATAAATTCAGCGATATCATCCACCAGCGTGTCCATGGCAAGCTCGCCTGCTGTTTTCAGTGTGGCTGCCAGAATATCGGGATCGGTTTCGTTGGACAGAATATGCCGCATCAACGGGACGATTTTTTTCAGCTCCCCATGCGCCAGATGCTCTTGAATCCGTTCCGCATACGTTTTCATGGCACAGGCTGTTCCTTTGACCGAAAACCCAAGGGGTTGTTTTTCTGCCAGCGCCATGTGTCTGCGCACATCTCTTCAAGGGATTTTATCGCCTTCCAGGAAAGTTCTTTTTCCGCTTTTGCCGGATCGGCCCAGCATGCGGCGATATCACCGGGTCTTCTTTCAGTGATCCGATAGGGAATCGGTTTGCCGCAGGCCTTTTCAAAGGCCCGGATCATCTCCAGAACGGATGCGCCCTTGCCGGTGCCGAGGTTGTAGACGGCAAGGCCGCATCCGTTAAAAATCGGATCAAGGACGCGGATATGGCCTTCGGCCAGGTCGGTGACGTGAATATAATCCCGGACACCGGTTCCGTCCGGCGTGTTGTAGTCATCGCCGAAGACATTGACGTGGTCGAGCCGGCCGATCCCCACCCGGGAGATAAACGGCATCAGGTTGTTGGGAATGCCGGCCGGGTCCTCTCCGATCCGGCCGCTCTCATGGGCGCCGACAGGGTTGAAATACCGCAGGATGGCAATATTCCACGCCGGGTCCGAACGATGAAGATCCGACAGGATCTCTTCAATCATCAGCTTGGTCCGGCCGTACGGATTTGCCGCGGAAAGGGGAAAATCCTCTTTTATGGGAAGCTCAGGCGGGTCTCCGTACACGGTGGCGGAAGAACTGAAAACAATGTTCCTGCAGTTGTTTTCCCGCATGACGCGCAGCAGGGTAAGGGTGCCGGTGATATTGTTTTGATAGTATGCAAGGGGAATACAAACGGATTCGCCTACTGCTTTCAGGCCTGCAAAATGAATAACCGCGTCAAAGGAATGTTCTTTGAAAATCCTCTCCAGTCCGCTCCTGTCCAGCAGATCGGTTTTGTAAAACATGACGGATTTGCCGGTGATTTCCTCCACGGCGTCAATGCATTTTTCACTGCTGTTGGACAGGTTGTCCACCACTGCGACTTCCCAGTTTTTTTCCATGAGTTTGACGCATGTGTGGCTGCCGATATATCCGGCTCCGCCGGTTACAAGTACTTTCATACACCACCTGTTGAAGTTTGTTTTTCTGCATTCTATCCTTTTTATCCGATTTTGTACACCGCCGGGGTGTCAAATTTGTTTCGCTCCGGGGCCGGGGGTATGTGTCATTTTTAAACGGATATTGAGAAGTTGGGGAAATTGCTGTATGATAAACGATATATGATACTTTCTTGACAATGTGGTCCGCCATTATTATTGTTGAGATTATGAGGCCCGGTGCCTGATTATAACCAAAACAAGGAGAGTTTGTAATGATTGAATTGACGGATTCTGCAAAACAGCAGATCGACGAATACTTCAACGGAAGAGAGCCCTCCCCGATCAGAATATTTCTGAATTCCGGGGGCTGAGGGGGCCCGTCTCTTGCTATGGCTCTGGATGAGCCTAGAGGAAATGATGAGTCTTATGATATCAAAGGGTACAATTTTGTCGTGGACAAAGAGTTCATGGCACAGGCCCAGTCCATAAAGATTGATTTCACCGGAATGGGATTCCATCTCGATTCCAAGATCGATCTCGGGCAGTCCGCCTGTTCCAGTTGCGGTACAACAGGGGACTGTTGCTGATCAGTCTATAGCTGCAGAATATATACTTCAGTGTCGGGGCGGGAAACTTGCCTGCCCTGACATCTTTTTGAGGGTCCGCTTCAACCGGGGGTTGACCCTTTTATGCCGCCATGGTAGCTTTCCGTCAAGTCTTTTCCCAACAATACTGGAAGGAAAATGGAAAAACGCTTTTTACGTACCATCCCTTTCATAGCCGTTGTTTTTGCAGGGCTGTTCTTGTTGCAGGGGTGCGCGGACCAGAAAAAGGTTGATGCAAAACTCATGGGAGGGTGGATCCAGAAGAGGGGGAACACCTATATCAGACTTTCGCTGAAATCCCAAAACAGATGGTCCGCATCCGTTAAAATTGCAGATGTGACTACTCGGATAATAGAAGTAAAGGGCAAGGCGTCCGGAAACTGGCATCTGGATGACGACTCCCTTGTAATGACCGTTGTCGAGTCCAATATCAGCGATATTTTTGAAAAGAACAAAACCTCTTTTTATAAAATCGAAGAGCTGACCGACAACACCATGAAATTGAAAAATTCCGTGGGTCGGGTGGTGACATGGCGATCCGCTTCTTCAGACACTCAAGAAGGAAGCGCCGAAGGGGTCGCACAGGAGATCGAGATGGAGCCCATTGCTGTGAATCTGAATAAAATCCGATCCCATGACAAAGACCGGTATCTTTGCCTGAACCTGAAGATCGAGCTCAAGGAGCTTCTTCCCGGAACCGTGATTCCGGATATTCATCCAAGGGCCCGTGAAGCGGTGATACTGTATCTGAGCTCATTGGTCTACAACGACGTGAGGAATCTGGACAAGGTCAAAAATCTTCAGAAGCGGTTGAAGAAGATATTGACTCCTTATCTGGACGGGTTTGTGGGTAAAGTGAAAATCGATCATGTGATCATCTCTTCGACCATGGACAGGGTGGAAGAATTCATTATCGAGCATACGTTGGGAGAGTCGGCAGCCGAGGGTGATAGCTCAAAGAGCAAACAAACCAATGGACAAGAAGGTGAATAACCGGCATGAAAGTCATTGATCCGTATTATGAAATATTGTTTATGCCTGATGGACAGGAAATCATGAAACATCTGGAACTGGCTGCCAGGACCTGCTACAAGTCTGAGGAAAAAATCACGGAAGACTCCGCGGAAACCTTTCTGGCCCGGATCATCAAAAGCGGGCATGAGAGTGTGATTGAACACGCTTCTGCGTCGGTGCGGATCATATGCGACAGGGGGGTCTCTCATGAGCTTGTGAGACACCGGCTCTGCTCGTTCAGCCAGGAGAGTACCAGGTACGCCAATTATTCCAAACAAAAGTTCGGGAACGAAATCACCGTGATCCGTCCTTTCTTTTTTGAAACCGGATCGGAACGATATAGAGAGTGGGAAACGGCCATGCAGGCGTGTGAAAGAGCATATCTCTCACTGCTTTCCGCGGGAGCCAAGGCCCAGGAAGCACGGAGCGTGCTGCCCAACAGCCTCAAAACGGATATCGTGGTCACGGCCAACATAAGAGAGTGGCGCCATATTTTCAAACTGAGATGTGCCAGGGCGTCTCACCCCCAGATGCGGCAGGTGATGCTGCCGCTGCTGGAGACATTTCATTCCCGGATTCCGGTGCTCTTTGATACGCTTTATGAAACCCATAAAGAGGAAATACCGGTTTTCAGGGATCGAGTAGCCCCGCCTGCCTAATCTTTGGATTTTGTAACGATTAGGATTCCCTGCCGAATGGAAATCACCGCTTCTTTTGCAGCGAAGCGGTTGCTGATGCCCAGAGAAGACCCCATTTTCATTTGTGCATCCTTCAGCGGAAATTCAAGCCCTTCCAGTGTGACACCCGACACGGTTTCCGTTACGGGAATGATGGACAGCAATTCGCCGGGCCTTCCGGACAGGGCCAGGCGGTCCCGGACAAGATAAATGCAGTTGTGGTCATCAATGATCCGGGCTTTGATTTGTAAATCCGCCATTTTTTTGAGCAGCATGATATTGGCAAGGGTATGATCGAGCCGGGAGCCGGACGCGCCCATAAAGATGATTTCGGCTGCATTTTGCTCAAACGCCCACATGGCGGCAAGCTCGGTGTCCGTGGCGTCCTTGTCGGGAGGATGCTCGACCAGGTTCACATGGTGGCGTTTGAAAAAGTTCAGATCTTCGGGGGAGAGGGAATCAAAATCTCCGATAATCACGTCCGGGAAAATTCCCATCGATTTGAGATGGTAAGCTCCTGCGTCCGCACAAACGGTTTTGTCAACGGCTTTAGAAAGTTCGGAAAGCCGCTTTTTGTTTTTGATATTTCCGCTGGATACAATAAGAACCTTCATAGACCCTGTACCTACCATGAATTTCATTAAAACGCACCGCTTTTTTATGAAACAGGGGGCTTTGGCGCAAAAGCTTTGCCACTTGACAGTCTGAGCGTATACCTATATTGTAACCGTTTACGGTTTACAGTTGTCGGTTCACGGTTAAAAAAACGGCGGAGCTGAGAACGCAGATTTATATTTCACGAGTGGTTAATATATATTCTGATTTAGATGCGAAAGAATTAATTCAAGAGTTGAAATCAATATCCAAAATACTTCAATCGTTGCATAGTTCATTGGAAAAACTGTGAACTGTGAACCGATAACCGTGAACGGTTACCCTATATTTTCCTTCAAATGAGATTTGCATCCACCATAAACCGGTATATTTTTTCGGAACTGATTCCCCCCTTTGTGATCTCGCTCGTTTTTCTGACTTTTCTTTTCCTGATGACCCGGATTCCGGAAATTACCAATATGGTGGTGAACTACAATACCGGACTGGGGTCGCTTCTGTTGCTTCTGGCATACTCTTTCCCCAGATTTCTGGAGTTTACCATTCCCATGTCGGTGATGATCTCAGTGCTTTTGACCTTCATGC
>JAIPEK010000101.1 GCA_021737205.1 Desulfarculaceae bacterium | reverse complement strand
CACCGCCAAAACCATTGACGCGGACGGATGGCTCCATTCCGGAGATCTGGGCGTGATGGACGAAAACGGATATCTCAAAATCACCGGGCGCCACAAGGACATGATCATCCGGGGCGGGGAAAACATATACCCCAAGGAGATCGAGGAGTTTCTATACCGGATGGACGGCATCAGCGACGTCCAGGTGGCGGCCGTACCCAGTAAAAAATACGGAGAGGAAGTGGGCGCCTTTGTCATCCCCAAACAAGGGACGGACATCCAGGAAAGCGATGTACGGGATTTCTGCCGGGGCAAAATCAGCCGGTATAAAATCCCCGGATACGTGGCATTCGTGGACTCGTTCCCCATGACCGCCAGCGGCAAAATCCAGAAGTATAAGCTGTCTGAAACAGCGAAAGAACTCTGGCCTCAGGCGCAATAAAGAGGACTCGACCTCCATCGACGATGCCGGCAGAATTTTTTATTTCCGGCGGTACAGAGACTTGGCCCCCCTTTTTCATCAACTTGATTTTCAGGTCATCCACTTTTCCGGAACCCTGTCCACTCTGAACGCAATAGACCCCTGGCTGGGATATGTTCCTTCAGAGGCACTGGCGAAAGAAGACAGAAGGATAGCCGGACATTGGCTGCCCCGGCCACAACGCATCCGGATTTCACCGGATGTCTGAAATACCACAATGACGTCCCCGGTCGATAAAAATACGCTTTTCATCCACACCCTGCTATGAGATAATAAAAAAATTCAAAAGGATAAATCAAGTCCACTTACTTTACCATTTACAGGAGGCTTCCATGCGGTTTGTTCCTTATATGTTTTTGATTTTCTGTTGCACAATCTTTTTAACTGGATGTCCCCCAGTAAAGGCGCCAATTCCTTTTCCCTCACAGCACCCTTCCCCGCATAAACCCGGATACAATAAAAAAGGGCCGCCTCCGCACGCTCCCGCCCATGGATACCGCCAACGCAACCGGGACGGTGTACTTCTGGAATTTAACAAACACCTGGGGGTCTACGTGACCGTAGAAATTCCGAATCTCTACTTTCACAACGGCTGGTATCTAAAACAAGTCAACGGCTCATGGCAGACTGCCTCTCATCCGGAAGGCCCATGGCAGCCGGAATCAGGGGGACGGGTCCCAGGCAAGCTCAAAAAATCCAAGCACCGGAAACCGGGAAAAGGGAAGAAACACAAATTCGATTATTAGACAACAGCGCCTTACTATCCCGCCCATAAGGAATAGACCACGCGATCCCGTACTTTTATCCATCTTGAAGGGTTTAATGATGCGGCCGGCATTTGTATCACCGGCCGCATATCCTTCGATTATTCGACTTCGTAAAACCTGTCTTTGGGCACATTGCACACAGGGCAGGTATCCGGTGCCTCTCCTTCCACCGTGTTGCCGCAGACCGAGCAGACATGGATGGTTTTCCCGGGCAGATCGCCGCCCTCTTTCACCGCTTCCAGGGCTTTTGCGTACAGGTCGTGATGAACCACCTCCACGTCCAGTGCATTCTTGAAAGTATATTCTGCAGCCTTGTTGCCCTCTTCCCGGGCTGTTTTGAGAAACTCGGGGTACATTTCTTTGAACTCGTATCCTTCCCCGGCGATGGCCTCCTCGAGATTCGCCACCGTATCTTTGATCCCTCCCATTACTCTAAGATGGGCATGCGCATGTACGGTTTCCGCTTCCGCGGCCGCCCGGAAAAGCCTTGCCACCTGGGGGAACCCGTCTTCGTCCGCTTTCCTGGCAAATGCCAGATACTTTCTGTTTGCCTGGCTCTCTCCTCCAAACGCCGCCTGCAAATTCTCCATTGAACCCATAGTGCTTCCTCCTTTTTCAGTTGTTCCGGATTATTTTAATAAAACAGCAACCGGGGAACCCTGTTGCTGTTTCCGGGTCTCCTAACGGCTGTCCTGCGCTTTTTCACCACCGGCACAATCCGTACAGACACCATGCACGATCACCTGGGAAATCCGCGCCTCGCCTAAATCCTTCACATGATCTTAATATTTGTCAAGCATCTTTCACAAAAAAATTGAAACCCGCAAACAGCCTTCCGGTCACACCGCAAATAACTGATATTTCCACTTCCCCGTTGAATCAATCCCGATTGTGTGTCATAGTTCGAGCATGAGTGTAAACTACGAAGAACTGGATTATAGGCAGACGCCCTTGGGAGAGTTGATTCTTCGTCGGCGGCGCCTGATCGGAAAAGAAGGAATGGAAATCTTTGAGGTCAAGCTCGGAGAGTATTTCCTGATGTCGAGCCTGTTCCATGAAGCGGAATATCAGCTGGCAAAACTGGCCCTGGACAAGCTGGACGGCGAAGAACTCGATGTCGTGGTCGGAGGCCTGGGCCTTGGCTACACAGCGGTTTCCGCCCTGGAAGATTCGCGGGTCGCATCCCTTGTGGTGGTGGAGTATCTTTCGGGTGTAATCGAGTGGCATCAAAACGGCCTTGTTCCACTGGGCCCAACCTTGACCCAGGACCCCAGATGCAGACTGCTGGAAGCGGGTTTTTTCGCCCTGTCAAAGGATGTATCCAAAAGTTTCCACCCGGACCGTTCCCATATAAAACACGATGCGGTGCTCCTGGACATCGACCATTCACCGACCCACACCCTCCGCCAGACCAACACCCGGTTCTACACAACCGAGGGCCTGAGCGAGCTGGCCAGGCATATCAAACCGGGGGGCGTATTTGCCCTGTGGGCGGACGGGAAGCCGGAACAGTCTTTCACCGATCATCTGGCAGGTGTGTTCAAGAATGTCAACGCCCACACCGTGGAATTTGACAACCCCCTTGCAGGCGGCACCTCGGAAGGAGCTGTTTATGTGGCCCGGAACCGTTGACCCCGTGGGGAAACCATCGGCGACAACCGGAAAAGTGGTGCCCATCGAGACCCGACCTTGAAGAATTTGCAAAAACCACTTATAATGGATTTTCAAAAAAGAGGGAAACCCGGGGGATATGAACGGTATTCGTTTTGCACAAAATGGCCGGCGGCATGCGCTTCTGGCAGTGATCATGACCTGTTGCCTTCTCTGGATCGGATCTTTGATTTCCGGATGTTCGGCTGATGAGACGCAGGACAAAAAAACCGCGACAGCATCCTACGGAAAAGAGCCGGTCCAGCTCGTGTATGTGGACTGGGCTTCGGAAATCGCCAGTGCCAACGTGGTCAAGGCCGCGATTGAAAAAAAGCTGGGACGGGAATGCGACCTTTTGGCCGTGAGCCTGATCGCCATGTGGGAATCTCTGGCGGCCGGAGACCGGGACGGAATGGTGGCGGCATGGCTTCCTTCCCTCCAGGCCCGGTTTCTTGAAAAATTCAAAGCAGAGGTGGAGAATCTCGGCCCCAACCTGCAAGGGACGAAAATCGGGCTTGTGGTCCCGGAATATGTGAACATCGACTCGATTGAAGAACTGAAAACCCACGGGGCTGAATTTCAACATAAAATCATCGGGATCGACCCTCCGGCGGGTCTTATGAAAACAACAAAGACAGCAATGGAAGAATACGAGCTTGACGGGTTCGAACTGGTGTCAGGCAGCGGCGCCACCATGACCGCCGCACTGGGAAACGCAATCGAGGAAAACCGGTGGATCGTGGTAACCGGCTGGACGCCGCACTGGATGTTTGCAAAATGGAATCTCAAATACCTTCGTGACCCGGAGAACGTATACGGAGACGAGGAATACATCAGCACGATCGTGAGAAAAGGTTTAAAGCGGGACATGCCGGATGTATACCATCTTCTGGACAATTTCAAATGGTCGCCCGATGATATGGCACAGGTAATGCTGAAAGCGCAGGACGAAGACACCGGATACCTGAATGCCGCCCGGCAGTGGGTTGAAGAGAATGAATCCAAAGTGAACACCTGGGTCCGCCGGGAGTAGATACGCGCAATGTCCTCTTTTATTTATCCTTCCGATTCGGGCAACCCGAATCCAAAGCCCCGCCGTGGGGGCAAAGAGACCGACACCCGGCCGTGGTTTATCGCCTCGGTCGCCGTAACGGCCATTCTGGCAGCGGTTCTGATCTGGCACATTGTATACTCGTACACGCTTCTCAACTCATTCAAGGACCGGGAGCTCGCTATTGAACGGTCCTCCCGAAAGCTTCTGCTGTACGCGGAAACAATGAAGTCAGCCGCCCTGATCAGTACCGCAAGCGGCGACTTGCAATGGAAAAAGAAATACAGCGCTACACGGCCCAAACTGGATGAGGTTCTTCAAAAAATCCCTTCCCTGACCCGGTCGGACCGGGTCAGGGAACTAACCGGCCGGATCAGGAACAATCTGGAAGAAATCCTTCGGATCGAAAGCCGGGCCTTTGACCTTGTCAGCCATGGAGACAAAAAAGAGGCGTCCCGGTTGCTCTCCGGCTGGAGGTACACCAAAAACCAGCTCAAGTTTTCCGCAAGAACCCGGAACCTGATGGACATCATCCAAAAGCGCATCCGGGAGAGAACCTCGTTTACCAAAACCCGGATCGCGCTTTTCGGGGTATCCGGCGGACTTATTTTTCTGATTTTCTCCTGGGCGGTCACCATCCGGAACTGGAAAATCCATGTGAAAAGAAAACAGGAAGCCGAGGAAAAAGTGGCCCTGCTTCTGGACAACTCGGGCCAGGGGTTTCTCCTGTTCGATGAAACCCTTCACGTGGACCCCAATTACAGCCTGGAATGCCGGCATATGTTCGGGAGGGACCCTTCCGGGCTCCCCCTGACGGACCTCCTGTTTCCCGAAGGCGGCCCGGATGCGGATCATTTTGCCAAAACCGTCTGCAATCTACTCCATGAAACGGACGATTTCAAGCAGGAAACCATCATCTCCCTTTTGCCGGACCGGTTTTCCATCAACGGCAGACACCTTGATGTGGAATACAGGCCGGTTCCAGAAAACCGGATGATGCTGGTCATCACCGACATAACCGAAAACGTCCGCCTGGAAAGTCAAATGGCGGATGAACACAAAAGACTTTCTTTTATCGTGACCGCCCTTGAAAACAAAAGCGAGCTTCTGGATACGATCGACCGGTTCGAAGACTTTCTGTGCGCGGACCATGATCCGCCGTCCGCCAGGGAACGGCTTCGGTCCGGCACGGACAGTGAAATTTTCCGCATGGTCCATACGTTCAAAGGTCTTTTCAACCAGTTTGAAATGCGACATACTGGAGAATGCCTCCATCAAACCGAATCTTTTCTGGCCGACTTGAAGCGGGACCGAAAACCGGCAGACCGGCAGGACCTTTTCAAACATTTACCGGCCTCGGCTCTTCTGGAGGCTCTGGAAACGGACCGGCGGATTCTCAGAGAATCGCTTGGAGAGGAGTTCTTTTCCGGAAAACGGAGCCTGGCAGTACCGGCGGAACATTACCGCGGTCTTATGCGCTCGGTTCAGGAAATGATCCACAGCCCTGAAACGGAAGGGCGGCAGCATGAAAAGCTGAAATCCCTTCTGGAAAAGCTCGAAAGGATGCAGTACGTGAACATCAAGACCCTTCTGGGCAGACATGCCGAATATCTGAAAAAAACCGCCGCACAAACGGGGAAAACAATCCATCCGGTAAAGATTGAGGGACCGGATACGGAAGTGGACCCGCAGAAATTGGGCCCCTTTATCGCTTCTCTGGTTCATGTCTTCACAAACGCCCTTGTCCACGGAATCGAAACCCCGGAAGAACGGGAACAAGCGGGCAAAGACGAGAAAGGCCGGATCTTTTGCCGGACGGAACTTGGAAAGGAAAGTCTGACCATCCGTGTCGGTGACGACGGCCGGGGAATAGACCGGACTGCCCTGGCAAAAAACGCAGTTGAAGCGGGGATCTACGACCGGGATCAGGTGAAACATCTCGCAGACCCTGAACTTCTGCATCTGATCTTTTCCGATGCAGTAACCACCACAACGGAAACGGACCGTCTCTCCGGAAGGGGGATCGGACTGGAGGCGGTCCTGTTTGAAACACAAAAACGGAACGGAAGGGTTGACGTCGTCAGCCGGGAGGGCAGAGGAACGGAGTTCATCTTTTCCCTGCCTTCCGGCGCTTGTGCAGCGAATCCGGGCCTGCCCGGCCTCGGTGAATGGCCGGACCCGGACGACGGAAACCGTTCCCGCCTGGAGGCGAATCAATGAATTCTTTATCCGTCATGATCGTGGATGATTCCGCGACCACCGTACAAAAACTTTCAAGCATCATGGAAACACTTGGGCACCGGATAGCGGGCACCTGTGATACCGGGAAAAAAGCATTTGAGGAATATAGCCGGCTGGAACCCGACCTTGTCACCATGGACATTACCATGCCGGACATGGACGGCATCACGGCCACACGGGAAATCCTTTCAGCCCACCCGGATGCCCTGATCGTCATGGTGACATCCCACGGCCAGAGACAGGTGGTCATTGACGCGGTGGAAGCGGGCGCCAAAAACTACATACTCAAGCCCTTCAACCGGACCAAAGTAGAGGAAGCCATCGAAAAGGTCCGGGAGAAGTATCCGAGTTTATAGCCCGGGCTATTTCAAAGAGTGATACCAGGCGGATATGATGGAACTGGAGCCATGAAAGCAGGGGCGGCTCATAGCGAATCTTTTGTTTAGCAAACAAAAGGGTTGATCCGCATTGCTTCAAGGTATATATATGCATAAACTAAACACGTGTACATATATGTAGAGGCATTTACTATGAAATCCATTGAGACCTGCAGAGTGCTTGTCATTGATGATGAACCCGCCGTTTTGAGGGTGCTTGTGATGATACTGGAAAAAATCGGCTTTACGGAAATCGATAAGGCTGAGAACGGTGAACAGGGCATAAGCAAAATAAACCGATATCCATATGATTTGATTTTAACAGACATCCTAATGTCAGATTTATCAGGTGTTCAGGTTCTTGAACATATCAGAAAAATCGACAATTCAATTCCGGTTATCGGCATGTCGGGAACTCCGTGGTTGTTGACGGATCAATTTGACGCTGCGTTGCCCAAGCCTTTCACAAAATCAGAGTTGACTGAAATTATAGATACAATGGATATACCCACCCAAAACTCGAATTCAAAAAAGAACTCTCTTGAACCAGAAAACACCAGAGCCAATCCTCCATCATCGTCACATAATCATAACCGGTTTTCAAAATTTTCAGCTTTTATGGAAAACTTCATAGGCAAAAATACTGCATGGTACAATATTTTACTTTCCCTCCTCGCCGGAGTGTATCAACAAAAACGATACCTTGATTGCCGTTGGCCCCCAGGAGAATATGGATACCTTTCCGGAGAAGGGTAACGGAAAATCCGACGCACGGACGCACGGCGCAACCGGGGTGGCCTGAGGGTGAATGTCACTTCATGGTCAGCTTCACCTGCCAGGAAGAGCCGTCCGACTTGCCGCCCCTTTTTCTCCCATGGTGGCAAGTCCTTTCACCGCCCCGGAAAGATCACTGCATACCATTTGAACTCCGGATTCAACCCGCTTGTCCGTAAATTGCACGGTTCCTTTTTCAATGCGTTCAAAACCCTGAATGCGGCAGGTATCCGGATCGCAGACAACGCGGAAGGAACGGTCAGGGAAGCGGTCCAGGCGTTTCTCGACGGAAAACTTACATACGCGGATGCGCCGAACACCGACGGCCACTTGGTAAAAGGAGGGAACATGGACAACATATTTGCATAAAAGGAAGACCCATGCCGATATTTGAATACAAATGCGCGTCAGTTGGCTCTGCTCCTTTCACCGGAAACTGAAACAAACAGACCTGTTCTTCCTGTTGAACCAAACCCGGTTTTGTGTCATATCTTACCCATGAG
>JAIPEK010000100.1 GCA_021737205.1 Desulfarculaceae bacterium | reverse complement strand
CACCTCCCGGAAGGGAGAGATGGTCAAACTGTTAAAAAGGATCAAAAACCATACAGTCGATATCGTGGTCGGTACCCAGATGCTGGCCAAGGGGCATGATTTTCCAAATATCACCCTTGTGGGTATCGTGTGCGCGGACCTTTCACTGAACTTCCCTGATTTCAGGGCTTCAGAACGGACCTTCCAGCTTCTGGCCCAGGTGGCGGGAAGAGCGGGCCGGGGAGATCGGAAAGGCTCCGTGGTAATGCAAACCTACAACCGGGACCATTTCAGTATCACCTCGTCGAGAAAACAGGATTTCACCGAGTTTTACCTCAACGAAATCCCGTTCCGGAAAGCACTTTTGTATCCGCCGTACGCCCGGATCATCCAGCTGAAAATATCCGGCAAAGACAAGAAAAAAGTGGAAGAGACTGCACAAACCGCAGGGGATTTTCTGCAGTCGAAAATTCAAAACGATGCGGAAATCAGGGATTCCATCCAGCTTCTCGGTCCGGTGGAGGCCGGGATTCCGAAGATTGCCGCAAGATTCCGATGGCAGATCCTGTTAAAGGGCGCAAATGCTTCCCGGCTCAACCGGCTGGTACGGGATCTGATCGAAGACAGGGAAATAAAAAGAAACAAAGGAGTCTCCATTGCAGTGGACGTCGATCCCTACCATATGCTGTAACAAAAAGGTATCGTCATGACCGGCATTTCCGAATATCTGGCCAAGATCGCCGAAATCAACCGGCTGGACATAAAAAGCCCGGACGGCTGGATCTTTCACCCCGGGATGCTGTTTCAGAGCACGGCCAAGTGGTGGGGGGATTTCGGGTCCCGCCATGCACCGCACGAGGGACTGGACATTCTCTTTTACAGATCGGCAGACGGCTTTGTTGACAGTATCGGTCCGGATACCCTGGTGCCTTTGCTGGCGGACGGATACGCAGTCAATATATGCGATGACTTTCTGGGCCGCTCCCTGGTGGTGGAGAGCCGCATGCAGTCCACAAGCCGGTTCCGGATTTTTTCGGTGTACGCCCATCTGGACATCATGCCGGGCATAGAAACCGGTACACGTCTTGCTAAAGGAGACATGGTCGCCACGCCTGCGTCCACTGCCGGAAAAAAGTCAAAAATCGCCCCCCATCTGCACCTGTCCGTCCTGGAGGCACCCTCCTCGATCCCGGCAAGGGAGCTTGACTGGAACCTTTTCGGTAATCCGGACAGTCCGGTGCGGCTGGTCAACCCGGCCTTCCTGTAAACCGAAGGCGACAAAGAGAAATGACGCGTCGTTCCGCCGATGAAAAACGGGGTTTCCCCGGCCGGCTATTTTTTCAGGAACCCCCTTGACAAACCGTATTCGCTCTGTTTATCTGAATATAACGAAAACCAGTTCGCAGTCGGTTCTCCGGTTTTCATGTATCTTTACCAGGAAGAGACTATATGAAAAGCTCAGATTTTTATGAACTAGGTTCAGACCATTTTTCCAATAACGAGTACTTCGTCCACCTGAAAAACGGGACCGAATTTTTTCAGAAACGCAATTACAGCCGAGCCATAGAGGAATTCACAGCTGCCGGCCTCATTGAATTCGTGAATCACATCGGGCTGCAATCCGGTCCCGATGGAATCGCATTCAAGGGAAACATTGCGAAAACCCCCCTGCTTTTTCTCCTGTACGCCATATATGAAAATAAAGTGAGCGGGGTCGGAATTCTCAAAACCGAAGACGGCACAGACAAAAAGATCATTCTGAAAAACGGCAATATCATTCGGGTCACCTCCGCTGAAAAAGAGAACCGGATCGGCCATTTCCTGGTGGCCGGCAACCATTTGTCGGAACTGGAACTGAGTATCTTTGAAAGTGAGGCCAAAAAGCAGAACATGCGGATCGGATCCCTGCTCGTCAAAAAAAATCTGATCAGCAAAAAAAGCCTTCATGAACTGCTCGCCCTTCAGACGGAAGAGAATTTCAGCCGGGCGCTTTACCGCACGGCCGGTACATTCTTTTTCAAACAGACCGATGTCAAAGAAAAGCCGCTTGTCACCTTTCCTCCGCTGAAAATGGCCTGGAATGCGGCCCACCGGTGTTTCAATTTCAAAGATTTCAGAAAGGAAATCCCGGATAACAGGATCATCTTCAAACCCACCCGGTATGCAGTAGAAGAGAAGGACAAGATATTGTCCACGCTTGATGCCAACGACCAGTTCATTTTTTTTCTCGTGGACGGGACCCGCAACATTGAGCAGCTGATGAAATTTTCCGGCAGCAATGAAATTTCCGTGATCAACATCCTGTTCAAGCTCTCTTCCATGGGACTTATCCGGAAAACCAGAGATGTCCGGCAGTATGAAGATCAGGAATTTGAAGAAGTTCAAATGACACTCGGGGTGCTTTTTGATATTTATCGTCTCGTTTACGATGAGCTTACCGAAGAGCTGGGAAAATACGGCGTGGAAATGATAAAGAACATGAAAAAGGAGTTGAAAAAGGAGCATGCCGCCGTTTTTGAAGGAATCTCCTTTGATGCGCCGGAGACAATGAAAGAGAAAACCATTCTGAAAAACATAGCAAACTATTTTCCTTACAAGGAAAAACGGTTTGTTTTTGTGGATGCCTTTCTCGAGCTTTTCAAAAAAAGCCTGGAAGAACTCAACCGGTATCTGGGCATCGGGTTGAGAAAAAAAACCATTCAGAGAATGAAAACCATTGTGGAAAACCTGGAGCGGTTTTCCATCAACTCGCAGCTGAAATCATACATGATGGACAATCTTGTAAAACTAATCAAATAAACCGGAGGATGAATGGCAGAGTTCACCAACGAAAGCCTGACAATGAGTTTAATGCTTCTTATTTCCCTTGCGATTTACATTATCATCATCATTATTTTTCTCAATGCACGAAAAAAGTATCAGGGCGGGATCATAGAGAAAGTGATCAACATGATTATTTCCACCATCGGCCTGATGCTCGTTGCAGACATGGCCATTTTTCTGGTGCCTGTTTACGGTTTCACCATAGGATATCAGGTGCATGTGGTTTTTAAAATCATTGCAATGACCCTTCTGGCCGTGGGCGGATTGAAATTTTTCGCCAGGTGAGCTTTGTCATCCCGTGGAACAGGAATGGATTCCCGCACCTTTGACTTTGGCCTTGGATAAAAGCATCCGGGCCATTCTGTCTCTGGACTCCTCCGAATCCTTCCGGGTCAAATGAATCGAATCGGAGACCACCGCTTCAACAATTCCGTTTGCCAGCGAAATCACCGCGGTTCTGGAACTTCTCGGAAAATTCAGGCACAGATACCCGCTGTAATTCTCATTCTTTTTGCTTTTTAAATACGTATCCGGATCGGAACACTCTGCACAGACACTTTTCCCTTGATTCAATACGTTCCGGTCATAGAGCCTGGAAAAAATCTCCACAAGATCCTTTTCCAGCTTTGAAACGGTAATGCGGACATCCGAGTGCTCCTCCACGGCTGCCAGAATCCTGTCAACGGAAAAGCTTACGGTTTCATCCCGCCCGGGATCTTTTTCCGCCCCGGCCACAATGTCGCCATCCGCCATCAGGATCACAAACATGCGGCTGTTCGTATTCAACCGGATGGCGCCGGTAAACTGATTTTTTTTCAGGAAGAGAGCAAGCCGGTCAACGTTGACAAACAAAGAACTCATATCGGACCAGACCGGGGTTCCTTTTGAAAAGATCATTGACGTCTCCCGTCGAATCGTTTTTAGCGCCAAAACACAGTCAAAAAATATATCAGTCTCAGCTGACAAACACAATACAATTCCAAAGTCCGGCATCAAACTGATATGAACGTGTTTGCTCTATTTGCCGGCAGCGGTCATGGAAAAAGGCTCAGCTCCATGAAATTTCCGGTGTTTTTCTCAAAGGCAGCCGGTGGTACCGGTACTTCGGGTATCCGACCATCATGGCGGCATAGGTTTCATGTCCTCCCGGCAGTGCCAGATCCTCTTTCATGGGCGGCCAGAACATGGCTGCAGCATTGAAAAACCCGGCCCAGCAAGTGCCCAGCCCGAAAGAAGGGGCGGCAAGATCGAGATGTGCCATGGCGATGATGCATGCGGCGTGGGAGGTTTGGTCCTGCTTGAGACCGTGTGCCAGGATCACGTGGGGCGCTCCCCGGCATATGGTGTCAATTCCGGCCTCATGGGCCGCCACAACCCGCTCCATGTTCATCATCCGGGCCGCCTCCGGCTGCTCGGCAATCATGTACCGCATCCAGTCGGCCACATGGGAAATCAGGGCATCCAGGCGGTCCCGGTTATGGATCACATGCCAGTGAACCGGCTGCCGATTGTGACCTGAAGGGGCATGGGACGCTGATTGAATGAGGTTTTCGATCCGGTCTTTTTCCACTGTCCGGTCCTTGTACGTCCGTACCGACCTCCTGGAACGAAGAAAATGTTCCACCGTGTCCGGCCCGGGAAGTTTTTCCGGTTCAACCGGCGTACATTCAGCGCTTTTCATCCTGTAATGATCCAGGGCCCCGTGGGGGCAGGCTGCCACACAATGGCCGCAGGCGATGCAGAGTTCCTCTCCTTCTTGAACCATCCGGGGCACCGCGTCCTCTTCTACCTGCTCGATAATGCCCACCGGGCATACCCGGGTACAGATGCCGTCCTTTTTACATTTCTCCTCGTCAATTGCTATCAGACTCATATTCGTTTTTCTCCTTTTATTACTCGCAATACCGACTTTGAATACCGAACCTCGGCTTTCGAGAGAGTAGTAAATCCAACAGCTTCCGTCAATCCAAAATATCGCCCCGCGCCGGGGAGAGGCCGGCGCGGCATACAAATCAGGATATGGCGGGCAGATGAATAAAGAAAGCCGTACCCCTCCCGGGTTTGCTTTCCACTTTGATCAATCCCCCGTGGTTCGTGATGATACCGTAAACGGAAGCAAGCCCCAGGCCGGTTCCCTGCCCGATTTTCTTTGTGGTGTAAAACGGGTCGAATATCCGGGCCAGCTCGTTTTCGTCCATGCCGACGCCGGTATCCTTTACTACTACTCTAACAAAACGGCCCGGGTTCAATCCGTATCCTTTCACATCCCTTTCTTGAAGAAGAACGTTTTCCGTTTGAATAAAAAGAGACCCTTCGTTTCCCACCGATTCCGAAGCGTTCAGGAAAAGATTGAGAAAGGACTGGTCGATCTGGGAGGCATCCGCCTTCACCTGCCACAGGTCTTCTGCAAGTGTCATCTCCACGTTGAGATTCTTTTTGGCATGCAGAAACATCTTGATATTGGACCGGATCGCTGTATTCATATTGATGGCACCCGGTGCATATTTGCCTTTCCGGGAAAAACCCAGAAGCTGCTTGACGATCTCTGCTCCACTGTCCACCGTTTCCATTATCCGGTCTGTTTTTTCCAGAACCTTTTGGCGGTCCTCCGCTTTCTTTTTGATCAAAAAGGCATTGCCCTGGATTCCCATAAACAGGTTGTTGAATTCATGGGCGATCCCGCCGACCAGCGTTCCGATGGCTTCCAGCTTCTGGGCGTTGACCAGGCGGTCTTCTATGGCTTTTCTTTCCTCTATCCGGTTTTCAAGCGCCCGGTTGGTCTCATTGAGTCTGCGGGTCCGTTCCGTCACCATTTGTTCCAGATTCTGCCTGTAATCTTCCAGCTGATCCCAGTTTTTCACGAAAAGGGTTCTGATGTTCTCAAAAGCGGTATTCAGGTTTTCAATTTCAACGATTGCCGAATCGGTCGGGCGTAAATCCATCAGTCCGATCTGTTCCCGGAAATCCTTTTCATCGCCCGGATCCCCCAGCGAATCAAGCTGCGCCACCAGTCTCTCAAAAGGCTTCATGTTCCGGTTCACCACGAACGATATCATCAGCATGGCCGCGGCCAGGATACACAGGCTAACCCCGATGATGGACACCTGGAACGTCAAAAGATGCCTGACAAGGCTCTGCCGGGAAAATCCCATCTCCAGCGTGCCGAGCCTTTCTCCCAGGTAAAAAATCGCCCAGGATGCGTGAAAAACCGAATCCCCTTTTTCCGCGCGCACCTTATCCCGGAAAACTATCTTTCGGGCCGATTTTTTGACGAAAACCTGAAAATTGTGGTCCCCGCCATTCCCGCCGGCGTCAGCCAGGTCGATATCCCGTCCGTATACGGGAGAAGCGGACGGATCGTCAAGCAAGACATCGAATTCGTTGCTTTCAACCGCACCGTCGGCGGAAGCGGAAACAATTTTACCCTCCCGGTCTTTCAACACATAGTACAGCATTCCCGAATCCATGGCCATGCTGTTGTTCAATGAAATATCCAGATACCGCCAGTTGGCATTGTACATCAGATGGCCCAGGCGGCGGACCAGAAATTCGGTTTTGTAGAAAAGCCTGTTGAGTTCGAGCTCTCTGAACCGCTTTTTCTCGAAAACCGTAATAACGGCCACGGCGGCCGAAAGGGTTATCAGGATGGCAAGCGCCACCGAGACCAGAAGCTTGGTTTTCAGATGGATTTTTCTGTTCATGGTATTCAGTGAACCGCTATCTGTTTTACAAAAAACAATGCACCGGATTCCGGCACCCGTCCCATCATCTCCGGGTACTTCTCGATGGGAAAAATCACCGAATACGGACCGCCGAAAACGGGATGAAGGGCTTTGTCTCCGGTTTTGTAAATCACCTTGATCCCGTGGTTCACAAAACGGGCAGGCACTTTTACCGAAGGTCCCGCAGAAGGAATGAATTCAACCACGCGTTCAGGCCGGATATGGTTTTGCTCAAAAAGACGGGCCACCGGAACGCACCGGATGTCCTCCACGGACGATTTGGATTCTCCCCCTGCATTCCCCCGGAACCCTGCAGGGGTGGAAAAAAACCGCTTTTCCAATTTCTCACTGACAGGGGCCAAATCCACATGGCGAAACTGCAGGACCTCCCTGCCGTCCCGGATGGACAGCACCGGGTTGTCAATCCTGCCGGCATAAACCGCCCGGACATACCAGGTATAGGCGCTCAGGGGCATATTCATGTCACCTGCGTAAATGATCTTCAACGGCCCGCCTTTTCCGGGAGGAATCGGTGAGCCGGCCATGCGGCAGGCGGCGATCACCGCCCCGCTCTTCACGGCGGACGGGGATACGAACCCGATATACTGGTCATGACCGACCACTGTAAATCCCTTGTCAAAGGAGACCTGTTCAGGCACCGGCAGATGCTTCAAGGCAATTCCGGAAAATTTGACAGGGCCGTCCTCTTTGAAATTGGGGTCAACGGTTCGGATCACGTCGTTGTGTGTTCCGATTTCGTCAAGCGGCACGGCTACTCGTTTTTCATGACCCGCTTTCGAATAGTGGATCGTGATCGAGTCCGCCCCGGCCGTCGGGCACACCGTAACAGATAAAATCATGAAAGCGGCCAGAAGGCCGAGAATTCTGCAACCGGAGCTCATATCACGCCTCCTTTTAATCCGTATAGCAAAAATATTGATAGCATACGGGTTTCTTTCGAAATTTTCAAGAGAGGGGCGACCTGAATCGTCATATATTTTTTATTGACATTCATTTGCCACAGGAGTAAGTTGCTATCAGGGTAGCAACAAAAGTCGAAAAAGGAAAAACCAATGCCGGACATATCAAGTCTCCAGGAACTGGGGTTCAGCCAATATGAAGCACCGTGCTACATGGCACTGGTTTCGGTGCACCCGGTGAACGGGTCGAAGCTCAGCAGGATTTCCGGGGTGGCACGATCCCGGATCTATGACGTTTTGCGGAATATGACCGCCAAAGGCTGGGTTCTTGAAGTGGATTCCGGACAGTATGTGCCCCTGCCCCCTGACGAGCTGGCGGAGAGGCTTCGGCACGATTTTGAAAACAGCATC
>JAIPEK010000099.1 GCA_021737205.1 Desulfarculaceae bacterium | reverse complement strand
AGTGGCCGCCGTCATCTATTTCATGCAGGCCGAAGGATTTATTTACGCCACCATCATCGCCCTTGTAGCGGAACTTTTGAACATGACCATGACCCATTCTCTCACCAAGTCCGTGGAAAAAAAAGTCACAAAAAAGTACATGAATGTCATCAGCAAGTACAAAAAAAAACTGGCCCAGCTCCAGAAACGGAAGCTTATTCTGCAGGGACAGCACGATGATGATACCAATGCGCTTTATGAAGCCAGAATTAAAATGAAAGAATATGAATCCACCATCGAAGAGTATGACAAGACAAAACAAGAGCTGGAAAACAAAATCAAAGAACAGAAGGAAATCATATCAAGGCTCCAGGATCTCCCCGGCGCCTCAAAAAAGGAATAGTCCTCCCCGCCGTTCACCGTTTTTTCGTGATTTTAATATAGACGATTTTGCCTTCTTTGTCGAGGTAGGCCACCCCTTTGCCCAGCGTACGGTCTGTTGACGTACTCACGATTTCGACATTTTCTTCATACAGTGTGGACATGGATTCCTTCCGGGGCTGGGAATCTCCACTGCTCCGGTCTGATCCCTGCCCGGCCGAATCGTACCTTGCCTTGTTCCTCTCGGAGATCAGTCGGCCGACCCCCTGGAATGCTTCATCCTTTTTGTTGTTCTCTTTTTCACAGCCCGTGGCAAAAGCGGCCAAAAAAAGGAGCAGGCAAGCTGTAACTACCGCAGGTCTTTTCATATACATTTTCTTTGACTCTCTTTGAAAAAACAGCTATTCACTCTTTTCGATATCGAATCTTCTGTTCAGCCGCATGGTGGTGAAAAGGCCGTAGATATCGCTGTTCACATTGGTGACTTTCAATTTCCTGCCGGCCTGTGACAGACTGTTATGAGTGGCGATGATCACCCCGATACCCACCGAATCCACCATATCCACTCCCGCAAGGTCGATGGTTACCGTTCCCCCGGTCTCATCCGTAGCGGAAACCAGTTCGTTCCTGAAATCTTCCGCCATGGATGCGACCACATCAATACCGGGTTTAATCACCACATCATTCCCGTTTTTAATGATTTCACTCATTTTATTCTCCTGATCGTTTTCCAAAATTATCGACTTTTTCATAAATACCATGAACCCGATCGCATATCAAGCACTTGAAGAATTTTCCGCCTGCCCCCCCCTGCGGAATCAGCACGGGAAAATCAAATATTTTCTATTGAAAAATAATCCCGTTTGCGGTATATAATCAGGTTCCGGCTGTCGGGCTGGAGAAAATATTCTGGTCGGTCGCCATGTAACAGAAGATCGCGAACCTCGTCAGGTCCGGAAGGAAGCAGCGATAAGGGATACTTTCTGTGTCATGGATCGATCCCGGCCATGCAATAATCTTCTTCTCCCTTCAGCCGGAACCTCCCCTTCTTTATCAAAAACCCCTTTTTTCATCTTGACATACCGGTAATTGTTCTTATTTTTTCAGCACATAAAGGACCTGAACAACTAAATGAAATCAATACCGGGAGAACAGAGTTGGCTGGAAAAGACCAAAAAACCAAAGAAGAAGAATTCAAAAGCGAAGAAACCGAAGAGACCCGGACCATGGAGGAGGATGAACAACAGTCGGAACGAGAAGAAAGCGGGTCTGAAACCTCTGAAGAGGAGCTTGGCGCAACGGAGCTGACAGCCCGACTTGAAAAAGAAAAAGAGCGGGTACTGAGGCTGAGTGCGGAGCTTGAAAATTATAAAAAGCGTATGGAAAACGAACTGAAACAGTTCAAAAAATACGCGAATGAATCTTTGCTCAAGCAGCTTCTCACGGTCATCGACAATCTTGAACGCGCCATCGCTTCCGCTGAAAACGAACACAACAGCGAAAGCAACGGGCTCCTTGAAGGAATTAAAATGACCCATGACGAAATTCTCAAACTGTTGAAAACTTTCAGCGTGGAACCGGTCAAAGCGGAGGGAGAACCTTTTGATCCCGCGTATCATCAGGCCGTGACCCAGGAAGAAACGGATGAACATCCGGAAAACACCGTGGTCCGGGAACTGCAGAAGGGATACCTCATGCATGACAGGCTTATCCGGCCGTCCATGGTTGTGGTATCGAAAAGCAGTGGAAAAAACGACAACGAAGAAAAAACAGACAAAGACAAATAACAAGTATATTTTGGAGGAATATTTATGAGTAAGATAATCGGAATCGATCTGGGAACGACAAATTCATGCGTGGCGGTCATGGAAAGCGGTGGAGAATCCAAAATCATCACCAACCCCGAAGGGCTCAGGACTACACCGTCCGTCGTGGCCATCTCGGAGAACGGCGACCGGCTTGTTGGCCAGACGGCCAAACGCCAGGCCATCACCAATCCGGAAAACACGGTTTTCGGGGTAAAAAGGCTCGTCGGACGGAAATTCAGTTCCAATGAAGTACAGAACGACATCAAGATCCTGCCGTTCAAAATAGAGGAAGCGTCCAACGGAGACACAAGGATCAACCTGAGAGGAAAACAGCACAGCCCTGCGGAAATCTCCTCGTTTATCCTGGCCAACATCAAGAAGACAGCGGAAGAGTATCTCGGGCAGGAAGTAACAGAGGCGGTCATCACCGTACCGGCATACTTTAACGACAGTCAGCGCCAGGCCACCAAGGATGCCGGAAAGATCGCCGGGCTTGACGTGAAACGGATCATCAACGAGCCGACAGCCGCATCCCTTGCCTACGGACTGGACAAGAAAAATGACGAAAAAATCGCCGTATTCGACCTGGGCGGAGGTACTTTCGACGTATCCGTGCTTGAAATCGGCGATGGTGTCTTTGAGGTCAAAGCCACTTCCGGTGATACCCATCTCGGCGGAGAAGACTTTGATCTGCGGATCATCGATTATGTGGCGGATGAATTTAAAAAAGATCAGGGCATCGACATCCGGAACGACAAGATGGCGCTGCAGCGGCTCAAGGAAGCTGCGGAAAAAGCCAAGATGGAACTTTCCAATGCCGTGGAAACCAACATCAACCTGCCGTTTATCACGGCGGATTCAGCCGGCCCCAAGCATCTGGACGTGAAATTGACCCGGGCCAAACTCGAATCCCTTGTTTCAGATCTGCTTGACAACCTGGAAGGTCCCTGCAGGACCGCACTCAAGGAAGCGGGCCTGGATGCCGGCGAAATCAAAGAAGTGGTTCTAGTGGGGGGCATGACCCGTATGCCGGCCGTACAGGAACGGGTTGAAAAGATTTTCGGCAAGAAACCCCACAAGGGCGTAAACCCGGACGAAGTCGTGGCCATGGGTGCAGCCATACAGGCAGGCGTTCTCCAGGGCGATGTGAACGACGTCCTGCTCCTCGACGTAACCCCGCTGTCGCTCGGCATTGAAACCCTCGGCGGTGTGATGACCAAGCTGATTGAAAAGAACACCACCATCCCGACCAAGAAAAGCCAGGTGTTCTCCACCGCAGCGGACAACCAGCCTGCGGTTTCCATCCACGTACTCCAGGGAGAGCGTGAAATGTCGGCGGACAACAAGACTCTCGGCCAATTCGAGCTGACAGACATTCCGCCGGCCCCCAGGGGAACCCCGCAGATCGAGGTAACCTTTGACATCGATGCCAACGGTATCGTGAATGTCTCCGCCAAGGACAAGGCCACCGGCAAAGAGCAGTCCATCCGGATTACGGCGGCCAGCGGTCTTACCGAGGAAGAGATCGAGAAGATGGTCAAGGACGCCGAGATCCATGCCGAAGAGGACAAAAAGAAAAAAGAGCTGATCGACGCCAGAAACACGGCTGAATCTCTGATCGACCAGACGGAAAAGACTCTCAGCGAGCACGGTGAGAAAGTGGACGCCGAGACCAAGAGCAAAATCGAAAATGCGGTTGAAGAGCTCAAAAAGGTCAAGGATACCGATGACAAGGATGCCATCAAGCAAAAGAGCGACGAGTTGACACAGGTATCCCACAAACTGGCCGAAGTGATGTACCAGCAGGCGGCCGGTGATGCATCCGGGCAGGCTTCCGGCGGCCAGGAACAGTCAGGATCGGCTTCCCAGGACGAAGACGTGGTGGATGCCGATTTTGAAGAGGTGGACAAAAACAAGTAAGCAGAACAGATTTTTGAAAATCTGTTGATATTAGTCCCGCTGCGCTATATATTATGAGTGCAGTGGGACTTTTTTATATGGGAACTGGACGGGAACGGATGATTATTACGGAAATACTGGCGAGAAACAGCCGCAGATACACTACGGAAACCGCTCTCGTGGAACGGGCGCCCGAAGAGGGAACAAGGCGGGAGGTCACCTGGGAAGACTTTTACAAAACCTCCAACCGATTTGCCAATGCCCTTGAAAAACTCGGCATGGGAAAAAATGACAAGGTGGTCCAGCTGATGACCAACTGCCTGGAATGGCTTCCGGTGTACTTCGGTATCCTCAGCAGCGGGTGCTGGGTCGTGCCCCTGAACTTCAGGTTTGAATCCGCCAAAATCCGGCTTTGCACCGAAGTGGCGGAAGCAAAAGTGTTTGTTTTCGGTGAAGAGTTTATCGAACGGATCGAAGAGATCAAAGACGAACTGGACAAGTTTGTACAGACCTTCATTTTCGTGGGAGAAGGTGGAAAATGCCCGGAGTGGGCGCTGCATTATGATGCTTTTATAAGGGATATGCCGGCGGATGCACCGCCGCCCGTGGATATAAAAATCGAAGACGAAGCCGCCCTGTACTTTACCTCCGGAACCACCGGTATTCCCAAGGCGGTTCTTTTGACCCACCGGAACCTCGAACATGCCTGCTACGTGGAGAACAACCACCACGGCCAGACCCATGATGATGTGTTTCTATGCATTCCGCCCCTGTATCACACAGGCGCCAAGATGCACTGGTTCGGCAGTTTTATCGTGGGCGGGAAATGTGTTCTGCTCAAGGGCATCAAACCCGAATGGATCCTCGAGGCCGTATCCGAGGAACAGGCCACCATTGTATGGCTTCTCGTGCCATGGGCCCACGACATCATCATTGCCATCGAGACCGGGGAGGTGGATCTTCCGGAATACAAGCTGGACCAGTGGCGGCTCATGCACGCAGGGGCCCAGCCGGTGCCCCCTTCTTTAATCAAGTCCTGGCTGGACTACTTTCCCGGCCAGGCCTACGACACCAACTACGGTCTCACCGAAACCACCGGCCCCGGGTGCGTCCATCTGGGGATTGAAAACATGGATTATGTCGGCCCCATCGGTGTTCCCGGCTTTGACTGGGAAGTCCACATCGTGGACAGGAAGGGCAACACCCTTCCCGGCGGAGAGACCGGGGAACTGATCGTCAAAGGTCCGGGCATGATGAAGGAATACTACAAAAACCCGGAGGAAACGGCAAAATCCATCCGGAACGGGTGGCTCCATACCGGGGACATGGCCCGGTACGACCACAAGGGGTACATCTGGCTTGTGGACCGGAAAAAAGATGTAATCATCTACGGGGGAGAAAACATTTTCCCGGTGGAGATCGAGAATTCCCTGATCAAACACAAAAAGATCAAGGATGTGGCCGTAATCGGCCTTCCGGAAGAGAGACTGGGAGAGATCCCGGCCGCCGTCATAGAGGTGAAGCCCGGATGTGAACTGACAAGGCTCGACGTAATGGAATTTGCAAGGCAGCTTCCCAAGTACAAACGGCCCAGGAAAATATTCTTTGACAAAGTGCCGAGAAACCCCACCGGGAAAATCGAGAAACCCAAAATCAGAAGGATGTACGCCGAGGATGAAAGAAAGGATATCAAAAAGCTTATTGAGTAGCGCCCTGTCCGTTTTCACGGTTGTCCTGTTTCTCATTCCGGCCGCATCGGTCCTTGCTGAAAAGAACGAAACCGTCAGGGACGAGTTGCTGACCCGGATTGAAAACCGGTATGCAGGGGCGGATTTTACCGCCGCATTCGAGCAGATCTCGCGGCTCAAAGCCCTGGATATGAATGAAAAAGCTTCAGGCCAAGCGTATTTCAGCCATCCGGGAAAAATGAAATGGGCCTATACCGCCCCCACGGAACACCGGATCATCACGGACGGAACCACCCTCTGGATTTACAGGCCGGATCAGCACCAGGTCGTTACAGGGGATGCGGAGAAATTTTTCAAATCCGGAGCAGGCGGCGCATTCCTGTCGAATATTTCCCTTGTCCGGGAGAAGTACACCATCGAAATCAAGGAAAACGCGAAGGACCATGCACTGCTTGAATTCACGCCCAAAGTCCCCCGGCCGGAAATCGCCTCCATCACCATCGATGTGATGAAAGATACGTTTCATATCAAAAAGGTGGTGACCACCAACGCATACGGGGATATCACCGAGCTTGTGTTCTCCGATATAAAGTTTAAGGACCTTGACAGCGGCATGTTTGAATTTGAGATTCCGGAAGATGTCGATGTCATCCGGATGGACGAATAAAAAAAGTATAAAGGTTTACCATGAAAGAGACAATCCGGCAGCTTGCCGAAGAAAAAAACGCCATCATCCTTGCCCACAACTACCAGCCCCCCGAAATCCAGCAAGCGGCCCACATGTGCGGAGACAGTCTTGAACTGAGCATACGGGCGGCTGAAACCACAGCGGACGTCATTGTGTTCTGCGGTGTCCATTTCATGGCGGAAAGCGCCGCCATTTTATCCCCGGAAAAGAAGGTGCTGCTTCCGGTTGCGGATGCCGGATGCCCCATGGCGGACATGGTGACCCCCGAAGCCCTGGTAAAGCGGAAAAAAGAACTCGGAAACATCCCGGTGATCACGTACGTGAATTCAACCGCCGCGGTCAAGGCGGTCTCGGATGTCTGCTGCACCTCTGCCAATGTGACCCGGGTGGTGGAAAGTGTGAAAGAAGATGAAGTCCTGATGACCCCGGACCGGAACCTGGCCCGTTACGCAGCCCTGTTCACGGACAAAACCGTTCATCTGTGGGAGGGATTCTGCCCGTACCATGACACCCTGACTGCCGAGGATGTACTTTCGGCAAGAAAGGAACACCCGAATGCGGTATTCATGGCCCACCCCGAGTGTCCGCCCGATGTGATTCAAATGGCTGATGCCGTGAAAAGCACCTCAGGTATGCTCCGGTATGCCGGGGAAGTGGACAGTGACGAGTTTATCGTGGGAACGGAAACCGGGCTGATTTATCCCCTTTCCAAGGCTTATCCGGAAAAACGGTTTTTCCCTGCTTCGGAAAAAATGTTCTGCACTGATATGAAAAAGATAAGCCTTGAAAACCTGCGGGACACTCTTGAAAATCTCTCAGGCGAAGTCAGGGTGCCTGAAGAGGTCAGGAAAGATGCGTACAAGGCGGTAAAACGCATGGTGGACCTTACCTGAAAGAATTTTCTTACAGCGCATTGAGGACCTCGTCCGGGATATCCGCGTTGGAATAGAATTTCTGTACATCCTCACAGTCGTCCAGCGCCTCCATGAACCTGCACATCTGTTCGGCCTCTTTTTCTTCCAGCGTCTTCTGGTTCTGGGGCAGCATGGTCACGCCTGCAAAATCATACGGGATGGAGAGGTTGTCCACCGCTTCTTTTACCGGCTCAAACTCGTCCGGGGGCGTGACGATATCAAATGTGTCTCCTTCATCCATGATGTCTTCGGCCCCGGCATCCAGCACGGCTTCCATCAGTGTTTCCTCGTTTGCATCCGACTTGTTCACCGTAATCAGACCTTTTTTATCAAACATCCAGGAGACGCATCCGTCCGTGCCCACATTTCCGCCGGCCTTGCTGAAAATATGGCGAACGTCGGCAATAGCCCGGTTCTTGTTGTCGGTGAGGCACTCCACCATCACGGCCACTCCGCCGGGCCCGTATCCTTCGTACACAACCTCTTCATAACTGGTGCCTTCGAGCTCGCCGGTGCCTTTTTT
>JAIPEK010000098.1 GCA_021737205.1 Desulfarculaceae bacterium | reverse complement strand
CCCCTGAACGATATACTGCCGCTGACCCGGAAATACTCGGCCTCCGGCATGACCGCCTTTCTCACGGGCATGGGCCGGCTTAACACTTACATGCCCCCGTTTTTCGGTACAAAAGAAGAGAAACTGGCCCTTGCCGAATTTATCGCAAAAGGATTGCACGGCAAAACGGAGCCGGACAAACCCGCCCCGCCGGTGAAGCGCGAAACCGACATACCCCCGTTCGATCCCGACTCGGACGAATATGTGCTGCTGGCCTGGAGCACCACCGGTATGCAGTCGGTGTCAGACTGCTCCGGCACCCTGATATTCCAGCCGCCCGGCAACACGATCCGCGCCCAGTTGATCCGGAGAGGCCCGCTCCCCGAAGTGATCACCAGGGACGTATCCTTGACCTATCGCCCGGAAAAAGGATTTGACAATCCTTCCGGACAAGTGCCTTTCTGGAAAAACGCCCCTGCCATCTATGGCAGATCCGTTGAACCGGACACCGGGCTTGCCGGGTTCGGCGTTAAAGGAGAAATGGTTCTCCAAAAAGAACTCAATGCATTTGCCGCCGAACAGGTGCCTGTGGTGCCCTACCCGGACGAAGGGGGATTTATGCCGTATCCCCTCTTTCATATTCAGGCATCTGATACGGATACAGGAAAGGTTCTGGCGGAAACCTCCATGGCTGCAGGCGTGTCCACCGAACTCGGCTGCAGAAGCTGTCACGGCGGAGAATGGCGGGTCTCAGGCAAAACCGGGATATCCGAGGCCACTGCCATGGACATCCTTGAAACCCACGACAAAAACGAAAAAACCGACCTTGCCGACCGGGCGTCAAACGGTTCCCCCGTTCGGTGTCAGGAATGCCACACGGATTCGACAGGAAAAAAGGATGGCGAGTCAGCCGACGCCCCGAATGATTCCAGCGGAATGTTGAATTTTTCCGCCGCCATCCACGGGTTCCATGCCAACTACCTGACCGGCCGAAGGGGAGATGCCTGCCTTGAATGCCATCCTTCCTCCGCCACCGGCAAAACAGGCGCACTGCGGGATATCCATGCGGGTTTGGGATTTGACTGCACCGACTGCCACGGCACCATGGAAGACCACTCGCTGGCGCTTTTAAAAAATGAAAAGAAAGCGGGGAAATCCACGGAGCATCTTATGAAACACTTGGATCCGGTCCAGGTCCGAAGCGTTGAAGAAATCAACTCCCGGACGCCCCGGGTTCAGCAGCCGGACTGCCTGAACTGCCATCAGGATTTCGGCCCACCGGATATGGGAAGTCTGCATGGGTTCAACCGATGGACCGAAGAGGAAAACGGGCTCTTCCGGATGCGGCACGATAATTTAGGGGTGGTGATGTGCCAGGCATGCCACGGCACTACCCATGCAGTGTATCCGGCGGCCAACATGTTCGGGAAAAACCGGGACAACATCCCTGCTCTCCAGCACCAGAAAAAAGCGCTTCCCCTGGGATCCAATCAAAACTGCAGCGTGTGCCATACCATGGAGATGGATTATGAAATCCATCATGAAAATATGACCACGCCGTTTCGCAACGAATGGATTCTCGAGGACTGACAGCCCGGATTACAGGGAAGGATCAAACGGAACCGCCCGGTTCAGCATCACCTTTTCCGTGTCGATCAGTGTGTCCCGAATCATCAGCTCCACCCCGCATGCCATGGTTTCCTCGAGAGTCCGGGCGTATTCTGGATCAATATGAGCGGCAGGGGAGAACACATCCGCATCCATGCGCTGGATGATAAAAAAAATCACGGTCCGGTGCCCCTGCCGGGAAAGCTCGGCAAGCGCCTCCAGGTGCTTTCGCCCCCGGTCGGTTACTGCATCCGGGAACATGGCGACCCGGTTTTTCACAAGCGTGCAGTTCTTGATTTCAATGTAGCACCGCTGTCCTGACGATTTTTCCAGCATCAGGTCCAGCCTTGTCCCCTCCCCGGTTTTCACCTCCGGTTTCACGGTTTCATACCCGGTAAGTTCATCAATGATGCCGTTTTCCACACACTTTTTCACCAGCCGGTTGGGTGTGAGGGTGTTGATCCCCACCAGGGAATCCCCGGCATCAATCAGTTCCCAGGAGTATTTGAGCTTTCGTTTCGGGTTGTCGCTCTTTGAAATCCAGACCCTGCCCCCCGGTTTTGAACAGGTTTTCATGGATCCGGAATTGGGACAGTGGGCGGTGACGACACAGCCGTCTTCCAGCTGCACATCCGCCAGAAACCGCTTGTACCGTTTTATAAGAGTCCCCTCGATCAAAGGAGGTAACGCAATGGAACGGTCCTGATAAAAACAGGCTTTCCCTGTGGCCACAGGTCACACTCCGCTGCCGTAGCTGTCCGCGGAAACCGGAGACTTGCGCCTTGTATGCCGGGGCATCCGGGAGTTGGTTTTATTGACCTCCCTTTTACTGATCCGGGTCAAAAGATCCAGCTTTGCATGATTTTTGATTTCTTTTTCAATGGCAAACGTATACCGTTTCAGAACGATCTGGAATTTCAGGTTTGCGGAACCGGTCTTGACCCGCCCGATGTTCATATTGACTTCTTCAATGATATCGGGATACGCCCGGATCAGCTCGCTTCTCATTTTCCCGTGAAGTGCCTCCAGCCGATTAAAATGAGACGAGGGTATGTCCAGGTTGAACATGATGGTCTTGGTTTTTGCCTTGCTGAAATTGATGACCTCGTTTCCCAGGATGATATTGTTGGGGACATAGGAGATATTGCCCTCGTCCGTCTTGATTTCGGTATGAAGAAACGTGACGTTCCGGATAATCCCCATGTTGCCGTTGACCAGGATATAGTCGCCGATCCTGAAATTTCTGGAAAACATGATGATCAGGCCGTTGATCGTGCTGACCACATATTCTTTGAGCACCCAGGAAAGGCCTGCGAAAAAGATACCGAAAATGGTCAGAAATGTCCGGATGTCCACGTGCAGATAGGCCAGAACCGCCGTAAAAAAGGAAAGATACAGAATCAGGCTGGTTACGTAGGTAATACCGATGGTCAGGTTGTCAAAGTGCTCCCGGTGAAATTTGTTCCGTTTTCTGTACGAAGACAGAATAATGATTTTGCCCAAGTGGCTGGCTACATTCATGGCAAAATAAACCAGCAGAATGTCCATGACGGTACTCAACGGTGTCTGGTCGAACCGGTCCTTGTAAAAGGCGTAGAGCACGTACGTTACAACGAGGAAAAAGGAAATAAAGTACGTTTTGAGGCGGTTTCGCCGGGAGATTTTTAACGGTTCCAGCAGAACCGCTTTCCGGAGCTGCGCGAAAAATTCTTTCATGTTCCGTATCATTTTATCTTTGCAATTCGATTTTGTGTAATTTGTTGTTTTCTGAAATTTGTTGAAATTTTTCCATTTGCTGTAAAAAACAGTTTGAAAAAGAGAACGACGAATTTTATCATAAAACACGGAAAACGCAAGCTGAATTACCCGACAATTAAAGGAAAAACAATGAGTCAACTCATACGGCAAATCCGGGTTTCAAGGTACGAAAAAGAAAAAAAAGAACAGATCTCCGATTCGGTGGTCCAGGAACATGTTCTTTCCATACGGATCAACGAAAACCCGTTTATCGAACTTGTGTGCTCGCCGGATCAGCCGGAAAATCTGGCAGCCGGATTTCTGTTCACCCAGGGAATTGTAACGGACAGAGGGGAGATTGCGGAAATCGTATTTGACAAAGAGGCCTTCGAGGTCCGGATAACGCTTGGCGAAAAAGCAGCAGATCGATTGAACACGATGGATAAAGCACCGAAAAGGAGAGGGTCTTCAGGCGGATTGCTTTTCCCTGAAAGCTTTGTGGGCCGAATACCGCCTACACCGGACAATCTGCAGATCTCATACGGCGACGTCCTTCGCCTGATCCGGCTCCACCATGAAAAATCAGGGCTTTTTAAACAAACAGGCGCCGTCCACAGCTGTGCGGTCTGCACCACAAGGAACATCATCCGCTTTTATGAAGACATCGGCCGTCATAACGCTTTTGACAAAATGGCCGGAGATCTCCTGGTGAACGAATTTGCAGCCACCGGAAAAATCGTCACGGCAAGCTGCCGAATCTCCCTTGAAATTCTTCAGAAAACCCGGATAGCCGGCTTTTCCGTAATCATATCCAATGCGGCCCCGACGTATGCAGCCGTCCGGGCCGCAGAATCCGCAGGCATCACGGTTATCGGCTTTGCAAGAAACCACCGGTTCAATGTCTACACCCATGCCGGCAGAATCATCGTGAACGATTCCATGCACGCCTCTTCCGATTAATTCGTTTGTGTACTATATTTTGCTGTTGACAACATTGTTTGCCGGTCATATACTTTTATTTATATGAAGGAGGCAACCATGGAAATAAAAGATAGAAGAAAGTCCGAAAGAAATGAATATGGTACGCCGATTACCATCTACCAGATGAAATCGCCGGAACGGTATTATTACGGAATTATTGACAATTACGGACAGGGCGGTATGCACATCAAAACGACCGGTTTGATCAAGGAAGGAACACCCGTTGTTGTGCGGCTGAACCGTTATGAAGAAGACGGAAAAGGATTGGAGGAACACGAGGAATATTTCGGAAGCGTGACCTGGGGCAGGGAACTTGAAGAATCCGACACGGGATACAGGTTCGGCTACGGGGTTGAATACGATGACGCACTCCGATACTGATTCCGGGTGTCTTATTGAGCCTTTCTCCAGTAACCCGAGTTTTCCGGCATGATATAGTCCCTGAAAATCTTTTCATGTGAGATGTACATCTTGCGGTCAGGATCATTGAGATAGCTACGGATCGCACTGATCCGCGAGATGATATACAGTTCCGTGTTCCGCCTCATTTGTGCCTTGATGTTCAGGATATCCTCCTTGAGCCCCGGTGTCCGTTTTTTCCCGTAATATTTTTCACACTTGAGCCTGATGCGCTTGGCAATCAGCTCATTGAGTTTTTCCATCTGCCGGTCGTCAATGGCAATCACTTCCGGAATCAGGTCTGCAAAATGGGTGACGGCGATGATGTCCTTGTCCCGCTGCCAGTATCCCATGAGAAATTCCGGCTCCAGGTCCTTGTAATTCTGAAGCGGCATATACATCCTTCTCAGATACAAGAGAACCTTCTCCGCCTTTTTCCTGTGTCCGCCGATAATCACCGACCCGCCCACCTCGTCTTTTCTCACCCCTTTGGTCCATGGGGCTCCGGTGATGCCGAAATCGTGGCAAAGCGGAATCCGCAGCAACGTGGAAAGTGTATTCAGGGCCAGGGCATATCCGGCGGACGGTCCGCCCACGTTGTAGGAAGCGGACAAGAGCTGATGGTGAATGGAGTACCGGGTCAGAAAATCCCCGAAAAGCCAGGGGATGCTCAGCTCCGGCGTCAGTTCCTGCATGTAGTTTTTCACAAGGGTCAACGCCTCGAGAGCGGACTGCCTGGTCATCTGGACCGCCATATCCAGCTGGGCGGTGGAATCTGCGGAAGAGGACACGGCCCCGGTGACGATCACTGGAGAATTTTCCTGCCTTCCGGTCAGGCTGGTGGCGATGGGCAAAAGCATTCCGGCCACTTCACTGGCCCCGACACCGATAATAAAACCGATCTGAGGCTCTTTGCTCAATTCCGCCTCCAAAAACTCGTTGAGCTGCACCGATCCCTTTCTCACAGGACTCTCGGATATCTCCCGTCTGGCCGAATCCAGATGGGATTCCACCAACGGGTAATCCGATCGGTCGTTGATATGCCCTATATGGTCGAGAATCCGCTGGAAGTTGTTCACAAAATTCATGGGATCGTTCCGGATGTCCGCCTTCAAAAGAGGGGGGGCTTCGGTTGCGTCAAGGATGCCCAGCATGGTTTTGAAATTGAGCTTGATAAACTCCGCTCTTTCGTCATCAGTCTTGTGTTCCAGCTTTTTCAGATTCCGCAGAGCCTTGTATTCCGTGGTACAAAGGGCGATGGCCTTTTCCGTGAAGGAGGAAAAATCCGCCGGCGTATTGGATATCCCCTGGGCCGCCTCGATAATTTTCTCCACAGGCACTTTCCTCGGGTGCGGGATCGTATCGAACTGTTTGCTGATAATCCCCTTGATGTCCTTTTCCCTGAGATGACCCGTGACCTCGAGAACTTTGAGCCGTTTCGACCGGATCAACGCCGGATCGAGAATGTCCAGCCGGTTGGTGGTGAGAACGGTAAACACCTTGTTCAGTGGAATTTCACCGTCAATAATGTTGAGGAACTTGTTGGTGAGGGCATCGGAAGCAGATCCCCCTGTAGCGCTCCGGCGGGGTGCGAGCGCGTCCCCTTCGTCAAAAAAGACCACTGCCGGCGCGATCATCTTGGCGATGTCGTACACTTTTTCAAGATTCGACACCGCTCCGTGAACCGGGCTGCTCGTATCCTGCAGGGCCGAGGGGCTGGTGGCTATATCATGGACCTTTTCATTGGATGAAAGCCACGTACGTACCAGGTAGGTTTTACCGCTTCCCGGGGGGCCAGTGAGCACAACCCCTTTTTCTTCGCTTACCCCGTAATTGAAACAGTTGTTTGCCATTTCAGAAAACTTGTCTTTAACCCCGCCCACATACTCATCCCAGGTCACTTTACGGTCCATGCGATCCACAACCTTGGTGAACAGCTCTCCGTACACGTTTTTGGCGACCAGCTGGAAAGCCTCCCTGACAAGGGGCGCATCATCCAGATATTCCGGTTCATATCCGCCTTTTATATGAATCAGTGATTCGATGAGCTTGCGGACATAAGCTGGTGATATTTTGAGACTTCTCTCCTGAAAGATCTTGAAAATTTTATCCGCGGACTTGTCCAGAACCGCTGAATGGCTCCCCCCGGATACAGTGATATCATGCCGTTTCAACTCAAGCAGAAGAATTTCTTTCAAATTGCCCGGGTTGTTCCAGAATTTTGATATATCAATGATCACTCCCTTTTCCACAAACCGTCTGTAAATGGCGGAATTGAACCGGTCGGCCTGGTCACTGGTGGCAATGAGAAAGCAGTCCCTTGTGCCGTCGATAATCTCGTCCAGGATGATGTTGGATGTATCCACCAGGGTCCGCTGCTGGTCTTCGGCACCGGAGGATTCTTTTGAACCCGCCCTGCCGAATGCGCTGTGGGCCTCTTCCACATGCCGGATGGAGGTGGTTTTCGCATCCCCCATCACCCGCCTGAAATAGTTGCCCGGCTCCCCTGCCAGCGCCGTCTTGTAGTCGTTGGGGGTAATGGTGGAATAGTCCACAAGGATACCCTGTTCCTCAAACTCGGTCAGGTTTTTCATGATCCTTTTTTTAAAAATGAGTTTGATCAGCGGAATGGTGGCCAGCCGCCGATAGAATGCCCGTTTTTTCCGGCGGGCGAGTTCCATGGCAAACTCCGGGTCCACGTCCTCGAGATTTGTAAAAAGGCTTTTGTCGGCAAGGATTTCCTTTTTTTTCATTTTCCAGTCAATGGTGGGCACCACCTGGTTTCTGAAAATCACCTTTTCCACCGCCTCTTTGACGGTGGCGCTCTTTCCGCTCCCGCTGGCCCCTTCCACCAGAAAAATCGGCGCCTTGGGCAAATCCTTGTCCGTCTGGTACTCTTTGCGGATGAACGCCCGATATATCTTCTCAAACAGTTCCTCGAGCTCGCCCGGTACGTGAAGATCCGTCAACTCCCGGTCCAGCACGGCGATCAGGTACCTGTACTCCTGGTCGGTGAGTTCCTTTTCAATGATCCGGTTCCAGGATCTCGCCCCGTTGGTCTCTCCGGAATACCCAAACCGCGTTTTCCAGTCATTGAGAATCTCCGGATTATTCAATACGCTCATATGCCGGGGTTTTGCACCCGGGGGCAGGGCGAAACCGAACAGTTTCCGTATCCG
>JAIPEK010000097.1 GCA_021737205.1 Desulfarculaceae bacterium | reverse complement strand
TTCCGTGTCCGCGGCCATGGAGCAGATGCACGCAAGCTACAGTGAAGTGTCAAAAAGCACCCAGGACTGCGCAGCCATGACCAGCCGGGCCGCCGGTGACGCCTCCCGGACATCCGAGATTGTGAACAATCTGGGTCAGTCCGCCGGAGAGATCGGGGGGGTTGTGGAGCTGATCAACACTATCGCCAGCCAGACCAACCTTCTGGCGCTTAATGCAGCCATTGAGGCGGCCGGTGCCGGAGAGGCGGGCAAAGGGTTCGCTGTTGTGGCCAACGAGGTCAAGGAGCTGGCCAAGCAGACCTCCGGGGCCACTGAAAATATCCGTCGCAAGGTGGAGGATATGCAGGAGAATACCAACAGCGCCATTCAGGCCATTGAGGGTATCACCAGCGTAGTGACCGACATCGACACCTCCATAAGTTCCATTGCATCTTCAGTGGAGGAGCAGACAGCCACGGCTGATGAAATGTCCAGAAACGTATCCGAATCCGCCGAATCCGCTGACTCGGTTGCCAAGAACGTGAACGAGGCTGCGACCTGGACGGACGAGGTGGCCAAGAGTATGGACAAGATGGCTTCGGTGGAGGCGGATGTCTCCACGAGCCTTCAGGAGGTGACCAACACGGTGAAACTCATTGCCGAGGATGTGGCAAAAGCCTCCACCGGCACCGAGGATGTGGCCGGGAATATCACAAGCCTTGCCGAACTTGTGGAAGAGGCCACGAAGGCCTCAGACTCCCAGCATAAACGGGCGGAGAAAATGGCCCGAATGGCGGCGGAACTCAAATCCCACATGGAGAATTTTAAAATCTGACAAACCGGAGTCAAGAAATTATGGATCAACCAACCGCAGAGGAAGATCTTGTAAAGCAATTCATATCCTTCAGGATCGAGAACTTTCTTTTTGGAATCGATATCCGACACGTCAGGGAAATCAACCAATTGCTCGACATTACACCTGTCCAGCAGACTTCGGATTATATACGGGGGCTTGTGAATCTGCGCGGACAGATCGTCACCATTTTCGATATTGCAGTAAGGCTGGGTTTTCCCGGGCGGACCATCGGTCCGGATACCCATAATATTGTATTCAAGCACGAGAATGCGGGATTGCTGGCCGATGAAATAGGGGATGTCATGGATATTGAGGATTCAGCCATTGACACGCCGCCGGTGAATATGTCCGGAGAGATGTCCCGGTATGTGGAGGGGGTGGTGCGGCTGGACAGCGAACTTTTCCTGATTCTCTCCCCCGGAAAAATTCTTGAAAAACCCGGTGAAAACATCGGGGCCGGGGAGGCAGTATGAATGATGACGGAATGTCACCGCACTCTTCCGAATTCATGGAAGAGATCATGGAAGATCTGGAACACCTGGAATCGGCACTTCTCGAAATGGAAAACAAGGGTGCTGAAACGGATGATGAATTGATCAACCGGGCATTCCGGGCCATCCACAGCATCAAGGGTGGAGCCGGGTTCCTGGGACTTGAAGATCTGAGCCGGCTGAGCCATTCCATGGAAAACGTGCTCATGCAGCTCAGAGAACATACACTTGCCATAACGGCTGATGTGGTGGATGCCCTGCTTGCCGGTTTTGACAGGCTCGGGCGGATAGCCGCAAGCTCGGATTCAAACGAACCGGTTGCGTTTAAGGAGGAGGAGGACCGGCTCGAGAGGATCCGGTCCGGTGAGGTTGGAGAAGGAGAAACCGGCGGAAAAGAGGCGGAGCGGGAAGGCCCGTCACCCGAGGGACCTTCGGCGCTGCCCGAAGGTTTAGACCCGGCCGCCCTGAAGGCGGCTTCGGACAAGGGTGATTATGTATATCTTGTCCGCGTGAAACCCGAGGATCTTTCAAAACGGGATATCCCGGGTATCCGGGCGGATATGGAGCAAAGCGGTGAAATTCTGTATAGCCGGGAGGACGGGGAACCGCTGTTTGTGCTTGCCACCATTCTGGAACCCGAATTTGTCGTCCAGGTGCTTGAACTTCCGGAAGACCGGATTGTCGGGCTCAGCGCCGATTCTGCAACCGAGGCTTTCGAGAAGACCGACGCAGGGGAGCCTCGGGAAAAGGAAAGGGAACCTCCTTCTGAAGAACCGGCGAAAGAAACGGCGGGTTCGGGCGGGAAAACATCCGGGGAAAAGAGTGCCGAACCGGCGCAGAAGTCCGGTCCCAAAACGGTGCGGATCAATGTAGAGCTTTTGACAAGACTCATGAACCGGGCCGGTGAACTGGTGCTCAGCCGAAATCAGCTTCGCCCCTTTATTGAACAGTACGCCGCCCAGGATGAGTCTCTCAATTCGGTCATGCAGAATCTGAACATGGTAACCACGGAAATCCAGGAAGATATCATGCAGATGCGGATGCAGCCGGTTGCCGGCCTGTTTTCCAAATTCAAGCGGACCGTCCGGGATACGGCCCGGGCCCTTGAAAAAAAAGTGGAGTATATCACTGAAGGCGGGGAAACCGAACTGGACCGGAACGTGATCGAGCACTTGACCAACCCTTTTACCCACCTGATCCGAAACTGCGTGGACCACGGGCTTGAGTCCCCTGCCGAGCGGGTTGCCGCCGGAAAGCCGGAAACCGGGATGATCCGGGTTAAAGCCTTTCACCAGGGCGGGCATGTGCATATACGCATCAGTGACGACGGCAGCGGCATCGATCCGGAAAAAGTTGCGGCAAAGGCTGTGGAAAAAGAGCTTGTAACAGCCGCCCAGGTGGAAAATATGACCGACAGAGAGAAAGTGAACCTGATCTTTGCCCCGGGATTTTCCACGTCAAGTGAAATTACTGATGTGTCCGGCCGCGGCGTGGGCATGGACGTGGTCAAAAGTAATCTGGAAAAGATCCGGGGGACTGTGGAGATAGGTTCCGAACCGGACGCCGGCACCAGGGTACAGCTGATTATCCCCCTGACCCTGGCCATCATCCCGGCCCTGATCATCGAATCGGGTGAATTGCGGTTCGCAATCCCCCAGGTGAATGTCAGCGAGGTGTTTTATTACCGGCCGGGAGAGCTAGGAACCCGTGTGGAGCAGATCAGGGGGGCGGAGGTGCTGAGACTGCGCGACAGTCTGGTTCCGGTGGTCCGGCTCGGCACGACCCTCGGAATGGAAACCTTTTATACAGACCCCGAAACCGGTGAAAAACGTGTGGACAGGAGAAAACGCATCGCAGACCGGCGGCAGGAATCCTCGGATATCTCCCCGCATAAGGATTCGAGAACGAACCCGGATGGACGAAGAAAGCAGGATCGGGATTCCGGGTATATCGTGATCGTCAAAACGGGGGCGAACCGGTTCGGCCTGTGTGTGGATGATTTACATGATAACGAGGAAATTGTTGTGGAGCCGCTTTCCGATTACATCAAAGAGTGCCGGTGTTTCAGCGGGGCCACCATTCTCGGGGACGGCAGGGTGATCATGATTCTGGATGTGGGCGGCATCGCCGGAATGGCGGGATTCCGTTTCGACGCGGTTAATCAGGAAGAGCAGCGCAGGCTTTCCAATGCCGGTCAGGCCCGCGGACCGGATGATAAACAGAGTGTGCTGGTGTTCAACACTTGTGAGACGGAATTCTTCGCCGTACGGCTTGAATCAGTGAGGCGGCTGGAGCTTGTGGAAAGTAGAAAAATCAAATCCGCATCCGGTCTCTCCTATATGGAATACGACGGGAAAGAGATGATCCTTTTTACCCTTGACGAGCTTGTGCCGGCCTGTTCCATGGAACCGGCGGAAAAAGAGCATGTGTATGTGGTCATCCCCAAACATATGCCCTTTCATGCAGGGATCATCGTTCAGGATATACAGGATATTATGGAGGTTGCCGAGTTTACCGGCACCGAGGGAAAAACAGCGGAAGGGATCCTGGACAAGTTTTTTCTTGAGGACACTATTGTCCAGGTACTTGACATGGAATGGATCGCCGGCAGGATCGGCGGAAAAATGGAAACAGGAAAGGAGACACAATGAAAGTACTGGTGGTGGATGACAAGGACTCGGTGAGAGGTGCCATGGTGGACATTCTTACTTCCCTCGGGTTCAATGACCTCACCGAGGCGACGGATGGAAACGATGCCTGGTTCCAGATCAAGGCCGAATTCGAAGGTGAGGAAAAGGAGCGATTCGAGCTGGTGATCTCGGACATGGAAATGCCCCAGATGTCCGGGCTCGATCTTTTAAAAGCAATACGTGCGGATGCGGATGTGAAAGATACCCCGGTTATCATGGTGACCACCGTCAATACCAAGGAAGTGATACTCGAGACGATGAAACTTGGAATCAGCGCGTATATCATCAAACCGTTCACCAAAGAGTCGGTTCAGGAAAAGATAAAAAAGGCGGGGTTTCTGTAGTAAGAAGGAGGCACAATGAAGTGGCGCAATATGACAATCGGGAAAAAAATTTCCGCGGGTTTCGGTTTGACCTTGATTCTCCTGGTCGCCCTTGTTTTCCTGACCAATTCAGGGGTCGGGAAAATCGTCCGGAACGCAAAAGAGGTGATCGACGGCAACAAACTGGACGGGACACTGGCCCAGAAGGAAGTGGACCATCTCAACTGGGCCTCGCACGTGGCCAATTTTCTCAACGATGATGATACTACCGAGCTTGCCGTTCAGACTGATCCGCACAAATGCGGTTTCGGCAAATGGTACTACGGTGAGGGGAGGGAGTTTGCGGAAAAACAGATCCCCTCTCTTGCGCCGATTCTCGACCGGATCGAGGAACCCCATAAACAGCTTCACGGATCGGCCATAAAGATCAAAAAACTTTTCAAACAGGCGGATGCGGATCTTCCGGCGTTTTTTACCGCCAAGGAAGTCGATCACCTGGAATGGATCAACAAGGTACAGGGAATATTTGCCGAGAATCCGGAAAAACTCGAAATTACCACGGATGACCACGCCTGTTCCCTGGGCCGGTTTATGTATGGAGAAAAGGGCAGGGAGCTGAGGAAGTCGGATGCCCGGTTTGCCGAGCTTATCGAGAGGATCCGGGAGCCCCACAAACGGCTTCATGAATCGGCGATCGCCATTCAGGATATCTGGCGGCGGAAACATCCGGGGCTGATCAATGTGCTGCGCGCCCGGCTTAACGATCACAGGAAATGGGCCCGGAATGTGCTGCAATCCATTGTAAAGGAAAAGAAGATAGAGGTGGAAACCGATCCGGAGCAGTGCGCCTTCGGCAGGTGGCTCAACAGTGATAAGACACGGAAGCTGATGCAGACATGGCCCGAGTTTGGAAGTGCTTTAAGCGAACTGATCCCGTTACACCGCACCCTTCATAAAAGCGTGGTAAAGATCAAAGGGTTGTATTCAAAAGAAGAAAAGCTGATGATGTATGAAAGCAAGACGGTTCCTGCCCTCCAAATGATCGAGGAACACTTTTCCCATGTCATACAGCTTGAAAATAAAAATGTTCAGGCCCAGATGAAAGCCAGGGAAATTTTTGAAAAACGCACGCTTCCGGCCCTGGAAGAGACGCAGACACTTCTGGCAAATCTGCAGGAACGGGCGAAAGAAAACCTGGAGGGCATGCGGGCCGCCCGGAATATTTATGCCGAACAGACCCTTCCATCCCTTCACAATGTGCAGAAAATTCTTACGGATCTTCGAAGCGAGGCCAAGGAACACATTATGACGGATGTGGAAATGCTTGATGCGGCGCAATCCACCAAACGGAACGTGATTATTGTCGGGTCGGCTGCCGTGGTGGCCGGAATTCTTCTGGCCTTTTTCATCACCCGGGGGATTACCACCGCACTGACCAGAATCATCGAAGGCCTGAACAGCGGTGCCGCCCAGGTGGCATCTGCATCCGGCCAGGTGTCCTCCTCCAGCCAGACCCTTGCCGAAGGGGCCTCGGAGCAGGCTTCTTCCCTTGAAGAGACCTCCTCCTCCCTGGAGGAGATGGCGTCAATGACCCGGCAGAATGCGGAGAACGCCACCCAGGGTGATACAATGATGAAAGAGACGGTCCGTGTGATCGCAGAGGCCAACGATTCCATGGAAAGCCTGAGCGGTTCCATGGAAGAGATTTCCAACGCAAGTTCCGAAATTTCCAAGATCATCAAGGATATAGATGAAATCGCTTTCCAGACGAACCTTCTGGCCCTGAATGCCGCAGTGGAGGCGGCACGGGCCGGTGAGGCAGGTGCCGGGTTCGCCGTGGTGGCGGACGAGGTCCGGAATCTGGCCATGCGTGCGGCCGAGGCGGCTAAAAATACCGCCGGACTGATCGAGGGCACCGTGGCCAAGATCGATGAAGGCGCTCGAATGACCACCTCTGCCAAGGAGAGTTTCAAGAAGGTGGAGGAAAGTTCCCAAAAAGTCGGTGAACTTGTGGGAGAGATCAATGCGGCCTCCAACGAGCAGACCCGGGGCATTGATCAGATCAACACGGCTGTGGCGGACATGGACAAGGTTACCCAGCAGAATGCGGCCAATGCCGAAGAAGCGGCCGGTGCATCCGAGGAGATGAACGCCCAGGCCGACCGGATGAAACAGATGGTGGATCAGCTGGTCGCACTGGTGGGTGCGGCCGGAAGTGATGATCATACCGGGCACGGCGGACAACAACAACCCCGGGCATCGAGATCGAACGGCGGCAGCCGGCAGCAGAGGCAGCTGGGTTCGGACGGCGGAAAACAGACCGGGGGGAACAATCCCCGCAGTATTCCCCGTAAAAAAGAGGTGAAGTCCGATGATGTCATCCCCATGGATGAAGAGGATGAAACGGATTTTTCCAGCTTCTGATACGGTCTCGCTTCTATGGAATCCGGTTCATGCGGCCCGGCTTTCCATACCGCCCTCGAACTGCAACGGCAAAGGGGTTGATTTCACAATAAAACCCTGCGATAGTGATACTCGGAAACACGTTTTATCCGGCCGGGCATGCCGGCCGTAAAAGCGAAACATTTGATTTTTCAGGATTGCAAGAATGACCGAATTTTTTGAGTATTCAGAGCCCCGGGCCCATTACTGTCTGATATACGATGATATGGCCCACTACCGCAAGGCGGCGGACCGGTTTATCCGGGAAGGGCTTGAGAACAATGAAAAGTGTATCATGGCAACGGATGCGTACGGCCATGACGACATTGTGGCGGATTTTGAAGAAAACGGGCTGGCAGCCCGAGAATATATCGAAAAGGGCCGGCTTGTGCTCCTGGACGTGACCGAGTCCTATTCGGCAAGCGGCGGATTCGATCCGGACCATACGGTTCATATCTGGCAGAACCTGACCGATCAGGCTGTGTCCGAAGGGTTCAACGGACTGCGTGCGGCAGGGGAGGCCACCTTTGCCCTGGAAAATACCGTGTCCGGGGAAAATCTGATATGTTACGAAAATCTCATCAACCGGGATCTGTTCCCCCATTATCCGTTCACGTCCCTTTGCGTGTACGATAAAAACCGGTACCCCGCCCATATCATCAAGGCGGCCATCAAGGCCCATCCAAGGCTGATATACAATGACCGGCTGTATGACCGGAATATTTACTACGTTCCGCCGGAAATCTATTTCGGGGGGACGGACGAAAAAAAGGAAATCGATACCCTCCTGTACAACATCAAAAAGAACAATGACACTGAAAAGGCCATAAAAGAGAGCGAGTCCAAGTTCAAAAGCCTGTTTTATCAAACGAAAATTCCGATGCTGCTGATTGATCCGGCGGACGGGGGGATCCTTGATGCCAACAATTTTGCCTGTGAATATTACGGATATCAGTACACCCGGATAATCAACCTCAACATGTCGGATATCAATCCCATGGGAGATAAAGAGATCAGAGAGGAGATGGAAAGTGCTCTTGAGCTGAGGAAAACCTCGTTTCATTTCCGGCACCGGCTGGCGGACGGCCGTGACCGGGATGTCCAGGTTTACAGCAGCCCTGTGCAAATGAACCGGCAGACGTATCTGTTTTCCATCGTGGTGGATGTGACCGAGA
>JAIPEK010000096.1 GCA_021737205.1 Desulfarculaceae bacterium | reverse complement strand
TTACCATGAAGGCCATGAAGGAACTGAAGCAAAGTCTTCATGAACTTCATGCTCTTCATGGTGATCTTTCATCATTCGTTGTGTCAGTCAGGACATGGCTGTTATATGAAGCCGGGCTTTATTTAAATTGCATGGAGGCTTTGACCGCTTTTTGCCATCCCTTGTACAGCTTTTCCCTGTGGCCTGCGTCCATTCTCGGGCTGAACACCCGGTCGCTTGCCCAGCTGGAGGCGGCTTCGGTTTTGTCCTTCCAGAAGCCGGTGGCGATACCTGCGAGGAACGCCGCGCCAAGGGCGGTGGTTTCGATGCATTCGGGCCGTTCCACCTCGCATCCCAGGATGTCGCTCTGGAACCGGAGGAGGAAATTGTTGGACACAGCCCCTCCATCCACCCGCAGTTTGAGGACATCGATGCCCGAGTCCAGCTCCATGGCGGAAAGCACATCCCGGCTCTGGTAGGCCAGAGATTCGATTGTGGCCCGGATAAAATGTTCTTTTGTGGTGCCGCGGGTCAGGCCGAACACCGATCCCCGGACATCCGGGTCCCAGTAAGGCGTGCCGAGCCCCACGAACGCGGGAACCACATAAACGCCGTCCGTATCACCGACCCGCTCTGCATAGGTTTCGCTGTCTTTGGCATCCCGGAACATCCGCAGTCCGTCCCGCAGCCACTGGATGGCGGAACCGGCAACAAATACCGATCCTTCCAGGGCATAATCGATTTTGCCGTCGATTCCCCATGCAATAGTGGTCAACAGGCCGTTTTCCGAGGCAACCGCGGTCCCGCCCGTGTTCATGACCATGAAGCATCCTGTGCCGTATGTGTTTTTGGCCATTCCCTTCTCAAAGCAGGCCTGGCCGAAAAGGGCCGCCTGCTGATCGCCTGCGATGCCGGCCACAGGGATCTCGTACCCGGAAAACGCTTCCGGCGATGTATATCCGTACACCTCGGAAGAGGGTTTGACCTCGGGCAGCATGGAGGCGGGAATGCCGAGATGGTCGAGAAGTTCCGTGTCCCACTCGAGATCGTGGATGTTGTAGATCAGTGTTCTCGAGGCATTGGTGTAGTCAGTGACATGGACTCTCCCCCTGGTGAGCTTCCAGATCAGCCAGGTGTCCACGGTGCCGAAAAGGAGATCTCCCTTTTCCGCCTTTTCCCGGGCACCGTCCACATTGTCGAGGATCCACTTGATCTTGGTGCCGGAAAAATAGGCATCAATCAAAAGCCCGGTCTTTTTGCGAAAGGTGTCATCCAATCCCTTTTCCGTGAGTTCCCGGCAGATGTCCGCGGTCTGGCGGGACTGCCACACGATGGCATTGTAAACCGGAAGCCCGGTGGCCTTGTCCCACACCACCGCGGTCTCGCGCTGGTTGGTGATGCCGATGGCTTGGATATCCGCGCCTGAAATATCCCGGTGGGCCGTGGCTTCAGCCACAACCGACTGGACCGATGACCAGATCTCCATGGCATCGTGCTCCACCCATCCGGGTTGGGGAAAGTGCTGTTTGAAATCTTTCCGGGTGATAAGGACGATCTCTCCCTGCCGGTTGAACACGATCGCCCGTGAACTCGTGGTCCCCTGATCAATTGCCAGAATGTATTTTTTGTCACCCATGAATCACCTCCTTATTTAACCTCTAACCTCTATGAACCTTTTCTTATCGATGATACCGCCTTGAATGCACTTGAAATGGAGATACCGGAACCGGACTTTTCCCGCTTCCAGTCCTGGTGCGCAAGAATGCCGCCTGCGGCAAAAAGCCTTGGGTGAAACACATCCCCGTTTGCATCCAGCGGCCTGAAACAGGGGTCGGTTTCTATACCGGCCCGGTTCACTCCATGGCCTTTAGCATCAAAAAAATCCCTTTCATACCAGAGCGACCTGCTGTCCGGCCCGGTGACGGGAAGATCGAAAAGCGCCTCCCTGATCCGGCCGTCCTTTATGCAAAGTCCCCTGCCCATGAACCGGCCCGTGGCAAGGACCACGTGTTCTGCGGTGATCCGCTCTTTTTCAAGGCCTTGGGTGATATGAAACACAAAATTGCCCTCTGTGTCCATATCAATTTTTTTCACGCTCTGGGAGCAGGTTTTAATGCCGGCTTCAGGCGCTGCTGCCAAAAACGCCTCTTTCATCCTCAGGCCCGTGACGGACGGGGCAAGGGTGGGGATTTCGAACACCTGCTTTTTGATGATGGATTCGATTTTCTCTTTGAGTTCAACAAACCGGTGTACACCGAGGATGGCGGGCAGTCCGACGGTCTCTGCGCCGCAGGTGTGGCTGGCGAGGACTGCTGCGAATTTTTCCAGCACATGAGGGGTTTCAAGATCCCAGGCCAGCCGTTCGCACATGAGGTCCCCTGCCTTCTCTCTTCCTGGAAACTGCACGGTGACCGCCCTGATATCCGGATGAAAGCTCTTGAGGGTGGAAGCCATCTGATCGGCACCAAATCCTTTCAATCCTTTTATCCCTGTGATGAGGATCTTTTTTTTGCGCTTCAGTGCGGCGGACCCGGCTGACATGGAGGACGGGACGTGCCAAGTGGGTTTGAGGGTCCCTGCCGGAGTGATAATAAACCGGTTGGCATCATTTTCCTTGGTATACTGAATGCCGCATGTTTCCATGAACCGGGAAAACGCATCAAAACCTGCTTTGATTTCTTTTTGGGAAACCTTTGAAAACGGGTGCTCCGGGTTCCGGTCCAGGAGGGATTCGATGCCCTTCCACGGGTTGGCAAAAAACTTGGGAGTTTCGCCGGGGATTATGCTGAACAGATCGAGGCATCCGCTGGCAAAGCTCATCTCTGACGGCCGTCCCAGCTGTATTGTGGAAAGTCCCCTTTGCGAAGCGAAAATCGAAGCGGCCGTGCCGGCGGTGCCGGCGCCGATCACAGCAACGTTGTATATGCCGTTGTCAGGGTTCGTCATCATATCCTTTCATCAGCTCGTTTGAGTGTTCCATGGAAAACAGGCCGCACAGAAATGATTCCTGCAATTCCACCCGCATCAGCTCCTTGTCCCGGACCAGGGGCTCGAATCCTTTCCATCTTTCGTTGACAAACTGCCGAACCTGAAAGATGCCTTGGTCATCGGACAGTTCACCTTTTCCGTAGAGATAGGCGGCAAGGCGGAACGAGCAGAATGTTCCCTGGCAGGGGCCTTTTCCGATCCGGCTGCGGTTGCCCACCTCTTCTAAGTCCGGTGCCGCCCCTTCTGCTTTCAGGGCCTCAACGATACGGTCCACCATGGATTCGGACACCATTTCACACTCGCAGATCAAGGTGTCTCCGGCTGTCGGGCTGCTGCTCCAGATTTTCGGGGATTTGCCCGGTTCGGTCCACTCCCCTTTTGCACTTTTGGGCAGCGGGCGGGTACTGGTCAGGCAGGGATTGTCGTTTTTAAGCCGGTCGGCTGCCATGTCTGCAGTCTTTTCCGCCATCAGCCGGTATGTTGTCAGTTTGCCCCCGGTGATGGTAATGAAATTGTCAAGGCCGTCTGCAAGATGGTCCAGCAAGGTGTAATTCCTGCTGATGCTGCGGCCGGAACCGTTCTCTTTTTTCACAAGCGGCCGGACCCCGGCGTATGCCCTGATGAAGCGGGTTGTGGAAAGTTCCGGCACCATGGCCGCCCCTTCCTTTATAATGTGGTCCACTTCTTCGGCAGTGGCCCGGATGTCGTCCAGGTGGTCGATCTCCACGGAGGTGGTCCCGGCAATGGAAACCGTGCCTCCAGGAGTTATGATGTCGGCGTCCGACGCCTTTCTCAAACGGTTGATTACCCTCCGGCTGATGCGGTCCTGGGTGATGACCAGAGAGCCCTTGGAATAGATCATGGGAATGGCGGCGTCGGCCATTCGGGCCACGGTATCGGCCCATGCACCGGTGGCGTTGATGTATTGAACCGCATCGATAAAAAAGGTGTTACCGGTACGGATGTCCCGGACCCGGGCACAGGCGATCGTTCCCTTGCGAATTTCAAAACCCGTGACCCTGGAGTTTCTCAAAAGCTTTGCTCCGTGTGATTCTGCGTCGGCAAGGTTGTCCAGGGAGAGCATGAACGGGTCGATGGATGCATCTTGTACGCTGAACACGGAAATGGCTTTTTCTGAAAGGCATGGTTCTTTTTCAAGTGCTTCTGCATACGAAACCGGTTTGACAGGGATGCCGTATTTTTCGCACATGCCGGGAAAATCTGCGATGTACTTTTCATCATCTCCTTCAACAGCCACGAAAAGCCCGCCCGTATCCTCGATGCAGTGGGGTGCGAGCTTTTTTAAAAGCGCTCCCTCTTCTGCGCATTCGGCTGCCGTCTCCCCGTCTTTGAAAATATACCTGGCTCCGCTGTGCAAAAGGCCGTGGTTGCCCCCGGAGGCCCCTGAATTGATGTCGCTTTGCTCGAGAAGGATACAGTCGATTCCCCTCAAGGCCAGATCCCGGGCGATTCCGGTACCGGTCGTGCCCCCGCCTATGATTAAAACTTCCGTTTCCACTGTGTGTCCTCGCATAATCTTGACGATAATATCCGATTATTTTCTAACACAACCGAAGTTTCAAAGAAAATCCGCTCACACGACCTGGCAGGGAGATATTTCGTTTTTGAACGTTTTATTTCGTTTTATTTGCCTTTTTCTTTTATTTGTTGTTATTTTTATCATTTTTTTATCATTTTGAATTTTATTTTATTTTTTCGCTTGACTTGCCCAAAAAACTTTAATATGAAACTAACAATACTTAAAATTTTAACAATTTTTTCCTGATGACGGCGGGAGGTACTTCTGCAAAATGGGACTGACCCTTGACGGTATTGATAAAAGAGTCGAAGGAGAGGATCATCTGACAGGGATGACACTGGATCTTCAGTCCGGCTCGAAAAACGTAATTTTGGGAAGAACCCTTGCCGGTAAAACCACCATGCTCCGGATCATGGCGGGCCTTGACCGTCCCACGGCCGGGCGGGTACTGGTAGACGGCCAGGATGTGACAGGGGTTTCCGTCAGGCAGCGCAGCGTGGCAATGGTGTATCAGCAGTTCATAAATTATCCTTCGTTCACCGTTTACAACAATATCGCCTCACCGCTGAAGGTCGGGGGTGCGGATAAAAAAGAAATCGATAAAAAAGTTACGGAAGCGGCAGGGCTCCTCCATCTCGACAATATGATGGACCGGCTGCCGTCCGAGCTGTCCGGCGGCCAGCAGCAGCGGCTGGCCATTGCAAGGGCCCTTGTAAAAGAAGCAGATCTTCTGCTTCTTGACGAACCGTTGGTGAACCTCGACTACAAGCTTCGCGAAGAGCTTCTCGAGGAATTGCAGCAGATATTTGAAAAAAGAGAGGCCATCGTGGTGTACACGACCACGGAGCCTTCAGAGGCGTTGAAGCTCGGCGGACGGATCACGGTGATCGATGAGGGCCGGATACTCCAGACCGGTCCGACCTCACAGGTGTACCGGAACCCGTCCAGTGTAAAAGTGGCCGAGCTTTTTAGTGATCCGCCCATCAACCTGATCCAAGGGGAATTGTCGGACGGAATGATCCGCCTGGGGACCGATATCAGCGTGCCCGCGGACCGGGCCTATCCGACATTGGAGCCGGGGCGGTACCGTTTCGGCATCCGGCCCAACCACCTGTATCTCGCCCGGCGCAGCCACAGGGACGTCAAACTAAAATCAACCGTGGAAATATCCGAGATCAACGGGTCGGAAACATTTATTCATTTTTCGTTCAACGGCTGCCAGATGGTTCTCCAGGAGGTGGGTATCGATGCCCGGAAACCGGGGTCGGACATTGAAGCCTATGTGGACCCGGACAACTTTTTTGTCTATTCCCCGGAGGGCGAGCTTGTCATGTCTCCCAACGGAGTCGGGCCGACCTTTTATATAAAAGAACAACATTTTTTACCATGAAGGCCATGCAGGAACTGAAGCAAAATCTTCATGACCTTCATGCTCTTCATGGTGATCTTTCATCATTTGTTGTGTCCGTCAGGACATGGCTGTTATAGAAAAAGGAAGTTCAGATGGCACGGATCAATTTGGATGAAGTGGCACACAGTTACCTGGCCCGGCCCGGGGAAAAAGAAGAAGATTATGCGTTAAAGCGGATCCATAACATCTGGGACGACGGCGGCGCCTATGCCCTGCTCGGCCCGTCCGGATGCGGGAAAACCACTCTTTTGAATATCATCTCCGGCCTGTTGGAACCCAGCAGGGGAAGGGTGAAGTTTGATGAGGCCGATGTGACCGCCCTTCCCCCGGAAAAACGGAACATCGCCCAGGTCTTCCAGTTTCCGGTTTTGTACGATACCATGTCTGTGTACAACAATCTTGCCTTTCCCTTGCGAAACCGCGGGTTTGACAAAAACTACATCGATAAAAGAGTCAGGGAAGTGGCTGAAATCCTTGATCTTGAGAAGGTTTTGAAAAAAAAAGCCGAAGGCCTGGGGGTGGACGCCAAACAGAAGATCTCTCTGGGCAGGGGTCTTGTGAGAAGCGATGTGGCCGCCATCCTGTTTGACGAGCCCTTGACCGTTATCGATCCGCATCTCAAATGGCAGCTTCGGTGCAAACTCAAGGAGATCCACGAACAGCTCAAACTGACCCTGATTTACGTGACCCACGACCAGGTGGAGGCGCTGACGTTCGCCGACAAAATCATCGTGATGTACGAAGGATGGATCGTCCAGACCGGAACGCCCCAGGAACTTTTCGAGTACCCCGACCACAAGTTCGTGGGGTACTTTATCGGCAGCCCCGGCATGAACTTCATTCCCTGTACCATCCAGGGAAACCGGGCGGTGGTCGGGGATGCCGAAATTCCAATCAGTGCTGATCTGGCTGAAAAAGGAAAATCCGCTGCTGGAAAACTCGAACTGGGAATCCGGCCCCTTTACCTGAAAGTCCATGACAGGCCTGCTGAAAACGCCTTTGAAGTACCTGTCGCATCTGTGGAGGACCAGGGGAACTACAGGATCGTAACAGCCGATTTTAAGGGGAACCTGCTCAAGGCAAGGATCTCGGAGAATGATCCTGTGCCGGAATCAAAAGCCTGGCTCTCCTTTCCTCAAGAATGGATAAGACTGTTTGAGGATGAACATCTTATGAAATAAGGAGTGAAACTGTAAATGAATAAATGGCAGAATAACAAGGGGTGGCTGTTTATATTGCCGGTCTTCCTGATCGTGGCGTTCAGCGCCATTGTTCCGCTGATGACCGTTGTGAACTACTCAATACAGGACATATTCGGCCCGGGCCAGCGGTTTTTCGTGGGTACGGAATGGTTTGAACAGGTGCTGGCTGATGAGCGGCTTCACGAAGCTTTGTTCAGGCAGCTTACGTTCTCCGGCCTTGTGCTGCTCATCGAAATGCCCCTGGGTATCGCCATCGCACTGATGATGCCGGCGAAAAAAGGCATCGGCGCATCCGTCTGCCTGGTTCTTCTGGCCCTTCCCCTGCTGATTCCCTGGAATGTCATCGGCACCATCTGGATCATATTCACCCGTCCTGATATCGGGCTGATGGGGGCCACGATCAACGAACTCGGGATCGCTTTCGATCACACGGCTTCCGGGCTTGACGCCTGGATTACCCTGATGCTCATGGAGGTCTGGCACTGGACCCCGCTCGTGGCCCTGCTCGCCTATGCAGGACTTCGTTCCATACCGGACGCATACTACCAGGCCGCCAAAATCGACGGAGCATCCGCCTGGGCCGTGTTCAAGTATATCCAGCTGCCCAAGATGAGAGGCGTTCTGACCATTGCGCTTTTGCTCAGATTCATGGACAGTTTCCTGATCTATGCAGAACCTTTCGTCCTCACGGGCGGGGGACCGGGCAACTCCACCACGTTTTTGTCCATCTACCTTGTCAAAATCGCGGTGGGGCAGTTTGACCTGGGCCCGGCAGGTGCATTCTCCCTTGTATATTTTCTCATCGTGCTTTTGTTTTGCTACCTGTTTTACCAGGTGCTTTTGAATGTCGGGAAAGGAGA